>JBKJLJ010000770.1:0-3095 GCA_046597015.1 Bryobacteraceae bacterium | reverse complement strand
AGTGCCAAGGTAACGCTCCTGAATTCCGCCAACGGCATCAGCGTGGATTCCACTTCAAACTCCGCGGGCATCTTCCGCTTCAGTTCCCTGGCACCGGGCAGATATGAAATCAAGGTGGCGGCTCCCGGCTTCCGCCCTCCCACCATCGCCGTCGTCCTGACTACCGGCCAAACCAGGGATTTAAATGTCAATCTGGAACTGCAGACGGCTGGCGAGGTCGTCAGCGTTACTGGAGAAGCGCCGACTCTCGATACTTCGGAATCCCGTCAGCAGCTCACGATGGAACAAAAACTTCTGCGCGACATCCCGCTGCTAAACAATAGTATTTTTTCCATCCTCTCGCTCGCTCCCGGCGTCACCGGCCTCAACGGCGCCAACGACAACTTCGATCCGGAATACTTCTCCAACATGAGCGCCAACGGCGCCAGCACCCGCGGCAATACCTACAACGTGGACGGATTAAGCGTCACCTCCAACATCACGAATGGCACCTCCAATCTCGGCATGAATCCCGAGGCCGTCGCCGAAGTGACCGTCGAGACGAATACCTTCAAGGCCGAACAGGGCATGGGCTCGTCCATCATCGTCTCGATGACCACGAAGTCCGGGACCAATCAATTTCACGGCGCGGCGAACTACTGGTTCACCAATCAGGACATGCGCGCCCGTACCAGTCTGCCCTTTATTACCCGTTATCAACCCTTCAAACGCAACAACCTCAGCGGCGGCTTCGGCGGCCCCGTCATCAAGAACCGGACCTTCTTCTTCGGAGCGGTGGAACTCCTGCGGCAAACCGACGCCTCGGCCAGCGTGGAAACGTATGAAAGCCCGGACTTTGTGAATTGGGCCAAGGCCAACTTTCCCGCCAACCTCGGCGTCAAGTTGCTCACCGACTATCCCGCCTCCGCGCCAGCCCTCACCAACAACAATTTCCGGAACGCGCAGCAAGTGCTAGGGTCGGACTGCGGTACCGCCGCCGCCGCCAACATTCCCTGCAACCTCCCGATGATCGCGCAGGGCACCTGGGGCCGTGCTCCCCGCCGCAACGGACTGCAATACAACTTCCGTGGCGATCAATACTTCAAAGAAGGAAAGGATCGGATCTCCGGAAGCTTCATCCGGACTCAGTCCGATAATGACAACTTCGTCAATCGGCCTGCCCTCAACAACCAGAGCAACCGTTTCGTCAACGGTTTCCAGGCCAACTACACCCATACCTTCCGGCCCTCAATCCTCAACGAATTGAGCGTTTCCGGGAATCGCGTCCAAGGCTTCAACGGGTTCGATGCAAACCTGAAGATCCCGCAGATCTCGATCGCAGGCTCGACCGGGATCGGGGTTGGCGGCGGTTTGTTTGTTCAAAATAACTGGAATTGGCGCGACGTGGTGACTTGGGTCAAAGGCTCGCACTCCTTCAAGTTCGGGGGCACCTTCTTCTGGGGCAACGATTGGGCTGACTTCCCCCAAGGCAACAGCCGCCCCACCTTCAACTTCAACAACCTCCTCGATCTCGTGCGCGATCAGCCCTTCTCCGGCTCCGCCGCTGCCCGCGATCCGCTCACCGGCGATCAAAAGCGCTACCGCTTCGGCGCGAAAGCGACCACCATTGGCATGTTCATTCAGGACGAATGGAAGCTGCGCCCCAATCTTTTGCTCACCCTCAGCTTGCGCTACGATGATTTCGGCAACGCCAGCGGCGTTCAAAACTTTCAATATTCGAATATCTTCGTCGCCAAGGGCGACAACTACAAGGATCAATTCCGCGAGGCTATCATCCGGAAGCAGGATGCCCAATTCGATCATCGGTTGAAGAACAATTGGAGCCCCCGGATGGGCGTGGCCTGGTCACCTGGCTCTAACCGGAAGTGGAGCGTCCGGGGCGGCGTCGGCCTCTACTATGATTGGGTCACCCTCGGCGAATCCATCGATCGCGTCAACGTCAATCCGCCCAACTTCCTCTTCCCGAACGTCGGCCAGTTGCTGCCCATCAAACCGATCTTCGGCCTCGGCACCATGAACGATTACCCCTATGGATTCCCCCTGCCAAAGATCTCGAGCACCGGACTCGATAGCCGCGGCGGCCTGGCCGGCGTTCAGACGAGCGTTGGCGGTATCGACCCGAATCTCACCGCCCCCCGCACGCTCAACTTTATGGGCGGCGTGGAGCGGGAAGTCGCCCGGCAAACCGTTGTCGGCGTCACTTACAGCGGCTCGTATGCCACTCGCGGCATCGTTGCCACCGATCACAATCGGTTCGCGGGCGACCTTCTCGATGGCCGTCTCGATCGTTTGAATCCGAGCTTTGGCTCAATGGTCTATGTTGTGAACTCGAACGTCATCAAGTACAACGCCATGATCGTAAACATGCGACAGCGATTTGGCGATCGGCTGAACTTCCAAACCTCCTTCACGCTCAGCCGGGCGACGGATTTCTATCAGGGCGGCTCCCGCTCCGCCGGTGTTGGGAACGTTCCCGACCCCACCACCCTGCGCAGTTTCCGCGCTGATTCTTCTTACGATGTCCGCCGGCGCTTGTCCTCCTCCGGCGTCTATCGGTTGCCCACTCCCTTCAAAAGCAACCTGGTTTCGCGCAACGTTCTGGGCGGCTGGGAGGTCGGTGCCACGGGCATCTTGCAAAGCGGACTTCCCTATTGGATCGTCAACACCGCTGGCTTCAATCCGTTCCGCGATGCGAACGGCGTTGTCACCGGCTTCCGGCCCAACAGCGGCGACTACAATGCCGATAGCGTGAATTTCGATTTGCCCAACGTTCCCAACGGACTGCCCGTCCGGATCGAACGGTCGCAGTTCCTTGGAGCCAACGGCGGACGAGCCGCCTATAACGTCGCCGAATTCACCGCCCCCGCCCCGGGTTCGCAGGGCAACAGCCCGCGGAACGCTTTCCGCCAGCAGGGCGTCGTTCAGCTCAACGCCAGCGTCATCAAGAACAACCGGCTGCCGTTCCTTGGCGAAGCCGGGAATCTGCAGTTGAAGTTTGAATTCTTCAATGTCATCAATCGGGTGAATCTCGGCAACATCAACACCAACCCCGGCGATCCGAACTTCGGTCGCATTCTCGGTCAAAATGGAAATGC
>JBKJLJ010000344.1:0-3196 GCA_046597015.1 Bryobacteraceae bacterium | reverse complement strand
CTCGGCCACCTGGCCCCCGGGCGCCAGCGCCCCCGTCGCTGGGTCCACCCCCAATTGCCCAGACACAAACAGCAAATCCCCCAGCCGAACCGCCTGGCTATAAGTCTGGTTTCCCGGCGGAATCGCCGCCACTGCAATCGGAATCGGAAGCATGCTTTTCAGCCTACCCCACAAACCGATACCCCTCGCCCCGCACGGTCAGAATATGCTTCGGCGTCTGGGGCTCCTCTTCCAACTTCTGCCGCAACCACGCCACGTGTACATCCACCGTCCTGGGCGTTATGAAAGGCTGCTGACTCCATACTTGTCCCAACAGCCACTCTCGCGTCAACACCTGTCCCCGGTGGTCAACCAAACATCGTAACAACTGCATTTCCTTGGCTGCCAAATTTACCACTGCCCCGCCCCGCGTCACTGCTGGCCGCGAGAAGTCGACACTCACCGACCCAAACTGAAAGCGTAAGACCGGGGTCAACTGCTCCTTTCCTACCCTTCGCAACAACGCCGTCACCCGCGCCACCAACTCATTCGGGTCAAATGGCTTCGCCAAATAGTCGTCGGCCCCGATCTGCAATCCCTGCACGCGGTCCGCCACCTGGGATCGCGCCGTCAGCATTAGCACCCCACCGTCGAACCCCTGCTCGCGCATCGCCCGGCATACCGCAAACCCGTCCATCCCCGGCAACATCACGTCCAAAATTAGCAGGTCAAATCGGCTATCGGTCGCCATACGCACCCCGTCGGTCCCGGTCCCCGCTGTCTCCACCGTATGCCCCTGAGCTCCCAAAAGGTCGGCCACCACCAGGGCGATATCCGGCTCGTCTTCAACCAGCAGAATGCGCGAATTCGTCATACTCCTCCAGTTTCACCGCCGGCAAACGCAACGTAAACGTCGCGCCGCCCGCAGCAGAATTTTCTCCCGTCACACTCCCCCCGTGCGCCTTTGCAATTTCCGCCACCAAGCTCAGTCCTAAGCCCGTGCCCCGAACCTGGTCCCCCTTCGCCCGCTCCCCCCGATAAAACGGCTCAAACAAATGCGCCAACTCCTCCGCCGGGATCCCCGCCCCCCGGTCCTGCACCCGCACCGTCACCTCCTGTTGCTCCCCTGTCTCGCTCACTTCCACCGTAATCCCGATCCAACCCCCTTCGCCCCCGTGCTTCGCCGCATTGCCAATTAGATTCTGAAACGCCCGGCGCAGCGCGACAGGATCCCCCATCACCGGAGGGATCTCCGAAGGTGCCTGGATATCCACCTCGCAGCGCGCGCTTTCAATCTCTCCGCCGGCGGCCTCCAATCCTTCGTTGATGGCGTCCAACACCCGCACCGCCTCATGTGCGTTCTTTGCCCCGCCGCTCCGCGCTCCCGCAAAGCCCAACACCTGCTCGACCATTTCGGTCAAATTCTCAGCGTGCTGCACAATCAACTTCGTATACCGTTCCCGTTGCGCGGCGTCCGTCACCACACCACTCAACAAGTTATGCCCCGCCCCGCGGATCACTGTCAGCGGCGTTCGAAACTCGTGCGTCACCCCCGCCACAAAGGCGAACTCCATCTCCGCCAACCGCCGCGCCTTGCTCGTATTCCGTTCCAGCGCCCAACCCGCCACCGCAATCAGCCCCAACAGCAAACCAGCAACCGCCAAATTCCGCCAGCGCGTAACCCGCACCGCCGCGTCCAACGAACCCGCCCGATGCCGCGCTGAAATCCTCCATCGACCGCCGCCGCCCTCCGGCCCTCCCCCGCCCTTCTTCCGCCCCGTCCGCAACGTCCTTGCCGTCGCATCCGCACCGGTCATCGCCGGGCCATACAAGGTCTTCCCGCGCTCTCCAGCCGTCACGCTAACGTCGTAGACTTGGTCCCCTAGATACTTCCTCACCATTCCCGGCCAATACGTCTCCTTCAGGTATCGTTCGTCGAGCTCAAACAAATACCAGGCCACCTCTTCCCGTCCCTCCTCCCCTTCACGAAATCGCGGAAGCTCTAAAAGCAGCGAGTCCCGCTCCACCCGGGGTGGACCATGCCCCTCCTCCACCCGTCGCAAAATATCCCGACGAAACGAATCCCACTCCGGTGGCCATGCCAGCGGAGTCTTCTGTCCAGTCGCTTGATCCAGCAACTCCAGCCCGACCAAACCTTTTTTTGGAGTCGCCACCGCGATCCGGCCAAAGAAAGGCACCCGGCCCGTCCTTCCTCTCCACTGCCGAAATCGCTCCTCTTCCCCCTCATCTTCCCGCGGCACCAACGTCTCCGTTGCCTCCCGCAGATCCCCGTCGAACCCCCTCGCCATCAACTCCAACTGCGTCGCCAAACCCGCCTCCAACTGCTGCCGCTCCGCCTCACTTAGCTCCCCCGTCCAGTGATACTGCAACACCGCGAGCAGACCGCACAGCCCCACCATTACCGCCAACCAACCCCAATGCTTCACCGTTTCCCGCCAGCCCAAATGGTTGCCTCCCTGAGCAACCTCCATTAGACTCCTTCTCCGTCCATTGTTTCCGTTAAGCGATGTTAAGCTGTTCTCCTACTTGGCCATAACAGTCCTTAACGTGACATCCGACCCGATCCGGGGTTTGCTGGTAACAGGAGCAACCCATGAAACTTACTACTCTCGTGCTCATTCCAGCCCTCGCAGCCATCTTATCCGCCCAGCCCAATCGCGGTGGTACCCCTCCACTTACGTCACTGAAGTCCGTCCCCGTCCCCACGCCCCCCGGCCTCGACCGTTATGTCCGTGACCCGCGCGCCCTGGTCGTCCTCGGTAAATCCTTCTTCTGGGATATGCAAGCCGGCAGCGACGGCAAAACCGCCTGCGCCACCTGCCACTTCCACGCCGGTGCCGACCACCGCATCCAGAACCAACTCGCAGCCCCGGTTGCCTCCACGGCCTCCATCGCCCCGAACCAAACGCTAACCCCTAACGACTTCCCCTTCCGGCGCCTCGCCAATCCCAACGACAATCGCTCCGCTGTCCTCCGCGACACCCGCCAAATTGCCGGTTCCGCCGGAGTCTTCCATCGCAACTTCTTCGATATCGTCCCTTCCCTCCCCGGCGAAGAAGGTGCCGACCAACCCTCCACAGCCCGCTTCACCCTCAACGGCGTCCAAACCCGCCAAGTCACCTCCCGCAACACCCCCAGCGTCATCAACGCCGTCTTCAATGTCCGCAACTTTTGGGACGGCCGCGCCAAAGACGTT
>JBKJLJ010000311.1:0-3452 GCA_046597015.1 Bryobacteraceae bacterium | reverse complement strand
TCTTCACTTAGACTGCTCGCGGCGGTGTGCTTCACCGTCTCTACAGCTCTGGCTCAATTCTCTGACGCCTGTTTCTCGCCCACCGGCAGCACCATTGCCAATGCTTCCGTCGGCACCGCCTGTGATCCCCGCCAACCCCGCCCAGCTACCATCCAACGCGCCGAGCCCGTCCTCGCTCCCCGGCCCCGCACGGCCTCCGTGTCGGTGCACCAACTCACCCACGAAGTGCCCAAAAAAGCTCGCCAAGCCTTTCTCGACGCCGAGCACGCCAAATCCACCAAACACCTCGACGCCGCTATCCGCCACTACGAACGCGCCGTCAAATTGGACCCCCGCTACCTGGAAGCCTGGAATAACCTCGCCTGTGCCCGCTTCGATAGTGGAGATATCGCCACCGCCGAAGCCGACCTCGCTCAGGCTTACGCACTCGATCCCACCGCCTATCCCGTTCTTACCAACCTCGCCTTCGTTCATCTCCGCTCCGACCGCCCCGCTGCCGCCGAACCCTTCGCCCGCCGCGCCGTGCAGGTCGATCCCCTCTCCCCCAAAGGACTCTACCTCCTCGGCATCTCCCTCGCCGCTCAGAATAAGAACAGACCCGAAGCCATCCGCCTCCTCGAAAAGTCCTCCGACACCTACGCGCGCGCCCACTTCTCCATCGCCCCCCTCCTGGCCGAAGCAGACCGTCTCGCCGAAGCCGCCCACCACCTCAAGGCCTACCTCGCTCTGAATCTCCCCCCCGATCGCGACGTCGCCCGCCAATGGCTGAAAACCCTCGAAGAGGAGCTCAAACTCCGCCACTAGCAACCAAAAGCGCTTCCTTCGCATCAAAAGGTATACTGATGAAGAAAGGAAGCGCCCTCTTGTCCCTGCGACATTTTGCCCGACTCGTTACTCACACCCAACTCTTGCCCTTGCTCGAAAGCGGCGAGGAGACCCTCGTCGGCGGCCAAGCCGTCATGGAAGGCGTCATGATGCGGGCTCCCCACAGCTACTGCGTCGCCGTCCGGCGGTCAAATGGCGAAATCGCCACCGAGGAATCTCCCCTCCCCCGCGTCAGCGACAAGTACCCCATCTTTAAGCTGCCTATCCTCCGTGGCATCGGAACGCTCGGACAAGCCATGTCCCTCGGCGTGAAGGCCCTCCGCTTTTCCACCAACGTCGCCATGGAAGAAGAAAACGCCGCCAACGGCAAGCCCGAAGCCTCTTCCGAAGTTCCCGCCTGGATGATGACCCTCAACCTCGTCTTCTCCATCGGTTTCTTCATCATCATGTACAAAGTGCTTCCCGCCTTCGCCACCGGCCAACTCTCTAACTACTACCCCACCCTCAAAAATCCCGCCCTCTTCAGCCTCGTCGACGGCGTCCTCCGCCTCATCATCTTCCTGTCTTTCCTCTACGGCATCTCCCGCTATAAAGACATCCGCCGCGTCTTCGAATACCACGGTGCCGAACACAAAGTCGTCTACAATTTCGAATCCGGCACCGCCGTCACCGTCGCCAACGCCCAGGCGTTCTCCACCCTCCACCCCCGCTGCGGCACCAGCTTCCTCCTCGTCGTCATGCTCATCTCCATGGCCACCTACATGATCGTTGACCCGCTCCTCGGCCTTAACTCCATCCCGGCCAAAATTGCCTCCCGTGTAATTTTGATCCCCGTCATTGCCGGCCTCAGCTACGAACTCATCCGCTTTGCCGCCAAGCGGCGCGGCTCCCTCCTCGCCGCCATGACCATCCCCGGTCTCTGGCTCCAAAAAATCACCACCCAGCCCCCCTCCGACGACCAGACCGCCATCGCCATCCATGCCCTCGAAGGCGCCATGCAGCTCGAAGCTAAGCAGGGCGGCCAATTAGTCATCGCCTAACATGCAATACGCCGACAAACTAGACGCGCTCGAAACGCGTTTCGAAGAACTGAGCCGCTCGATGGCCAACCCGGAACTCATCAGCGATCCCGAGGCCTACCGCAAAACCGCCAAGTCCGTTCGCGACATGGAAGAGGTTGTAAATAAGTACCGCCAGTGGAAACAGGCCAACAGCTCCCTCTCCCAAGCCAAAAGCATGGCCGCCGATGACGACGCCGAAATGCGGGAAATGGCCCTCGCCGAAATCGCCGAACTCGAACCCGCCATGATCAAGCTCGAAGAAGAGCTCATGATCTTCCTCCTGCCCAAGGATCCCAACGACGACAAAAACATCGTCCTTGAAATCCGCGCCGGCACCGGCGGCGACGAAGCCACCCTCTTCGCCAATGAACTCTGGCGCATGTACGCCCGCTACTTCGAAAGCCAACGCTGGAAAGTCGAAGTCACCGACATGTCCGAATCCTCCGTCGGCGGCGTCAAGGAAGTCATCGCCCTCATCAGTGGCGACAAAGTCTTCAGCAAGCTCAAGTACGAATCCGGCGTCCACCGCGTCCAACGCGTCCCCCAAACCGAAACCCAGGGCCGCGTCCACACCTCCGCCGTCACCGTCGCCGTCCTCCCGGAAGCCGAGGAAGTCGATATCCACGTCGAAGCCAAAGACATTCGGGTCGATACGTTCTGCTCCTCCGGCCCCGGCGGCCAAAGCGTCAACACCACTTACTCCGCCATCCGCATCACCCACTTGGCCACCAATACCGTCGTCAGTTGCCAGGACGAAAAATCGCAGATCAAGAACAAGGACAAAGCCATGCGCGTCCTCCGTTCCCGCCTCTACGAACTCGAACTCGACAAGCAAAACGCCATCATCGGCGCGGAACGCAAGAAGATGGTCGGCTCCGGCGACCGCAGCGAAAAGATCCGTACTTACAACTTTCCACAAAACCGCCTCACCGACCACCGCATCGGCCTCACCCTCCACCAGCTCGACCTCGTCATGGAAGGCCGCATCGACGCGATCATCGACGGCCTCGTCACGTACTATCAAGCCGAAAAGCTCAAGGAACAGTCTGGCGATGGCCAGCAAGCCGCCTAGCCTCACCGTCGGCCAGGCCCTCCGCCAAGCCACCACCTTCCTCAGCGAGCAGGGCATCGAAAGCCCCCGCCTCACCGCCGAAGTCCTCCTCTGCCGCGCGCTCCGCAAGGAGCGCGTCTACCTCTACGCCCACCCCGAAGCCGAACTCCCCGAACTCGCCTGGATCCACTACGGCCGCTGGCTCCACGAACGCACCCAAGGCAAACCCCTCCAATACATCACCCAGGAACAGGAGTTCTACGGCCGCCCGTTCCGCGTCGCACCCGGCGTCTTGATTCCTCGCCCCGAAACCGAACTCCTCATCGAACTCGCCCTCGAAAACGAGCCCACCCAACTCCTCGACATCGGCACCGGCTCCGGCATCCTCGCCATAACTCTCTCCCTCGAGTGGAACATCGAGACCTACGCCACGGACCTCTCCGGCCCCTCCCTCGCCATCGCCCAATCCAACGCCAAGGCCCTCGGTGCCCGCGTCCACTTCGTCCAGTCTGATC
>JBKJLJ010000132.1:0-3091 GCA_046597015.1 Bryobacteraceae bacterium | reverse complement strand
AACAAGCCATCCAACAGTTTCAAGCAGCTCTGGCCGTTCCCGGTGCCACTGCGGCGGCCCAGCAGGCCGCCCAGCAGGCGCTTAACAAGTTATCCAATTCCCCGAAGGAGAAGTAATGATCATGTCCCGTTTTATCCGGCTCGCATTCAGCGTAGGCCTTGCCGCGGCGGTGGTGCTGGCTCAGCCCAAGCCCAAGTCGCAGAAAGAAGTAGATGCCATCATGGCCATGCAGAATGCGCAGGATGCGGATTCCCGCATCAAGGCCGCTCAAGCCTTGATCACCAAGTTTGCCGACACGGAGTTCAAACCGTTCGCGCTTTACGTGATCGCATCGTCGTATCAACAGAAGAACGACATCGAAAGCGCCATGGTCTGGGCCGAGAAGACCCTCGAAGTCGACAAGGCGAACTTCATGTGCATGAACATGATCGCTTCTGGCTTGGCGCAGAAGACCCGCGAATTCGACCTGGACAAGGAAGAAAAGCTGGGTCGGGCCGAGAACATGGCCAAAGGAGCCATGGAGGCCATCAAGACCGCCACGAAGCCCAATCCGCAGATTCCGGATGACCAATGGGAGCTGATCAAGAAGGATTACACCGCTGAGTCCCATCAGGCCCTCGGCCTTGTGGCCATGGTCCGGAAAAAATACCCGGATGCCATTGCCTCCTTCAAGACGGCCGTTGAAACCACTCCCCAGCCAGATCCCGCCACCCTCGTCCGCCTCGCCAGCGCCTACAACCTCGCCGGCCAGTTCGACAACGCGATTGCCACCGTCGATAAAGCAATGGCCGTTCCGGATCTGAACCCCGCCATCAAGCAGGTTGCCGCCAGCGAAAAAGACCGCGCCACCAAGGGCAAGGCCGCAAAATAACCAACATGAGCGCGGATCTTGTCGATTTGGCTGAACGCATTCGCTATCGATTTCGTCAGCCAGAACTTTTGATTCGCGCCCTGACGCACAAATCCCGGATCGCCGAGAAGTCCGAACACGATCCCAACCGGGATAACGAACAGCTCGAATTCCTCGGCGATTCCATTCTTGGGTTTGCCGTCAGCGAAGCGCTCATCTCCCGCTTCCCGCACTACCCCGAAGGCAAGCTCTCCAAGCTCAAGGCCTGGCTTGTCTCGGCCACCCATCTGTTGGCGATCGCGGAATCCTTACGCCTCGGCGAATACCTCCTGCTGGGCCGCGGGGAGGAGATGAGCGGCGGCCGGAATAAGCGGGCGCTGCTGGCGAACGCCGTCGAAGCCATCATCGCCGCCATCTACCTCGACGGCGGAATCCTGCCGGCCCGCGGGTTTGTCGAAACCCACGTGCTGGATTCGGCCGGCGATCTCGAAGTCGGGCTGCCTTCCGGCCTAACCGACCACAAATCGGCGCTCCAGGAAAAGGCCCAAGCGCTTAAATATCCGCCCCCGAAATACTCGACCATCGCCGAGCGCGGCCCCGAACACGCGAAGACATTCACAGTAGAAATTCGGTTGGGGAAGGCGCTTACCGCGCGCGCTGAAGGCATCTCGAAAAAAGAAGCCGGCCAACGGGCAGCCGAATTGCTCCTCGCACAACTACTCCCCTAAAATCTCCCCCCTTCTTGCCGATAACGCCAATAGACATGTTTGTCATCATTGGCGCGCTCATCGTGGTTGGCTCCGTTCTTGGGGGCTACCTTCTCTCTCACGGAAAACTACCGATCCTGTTTCAGCCCTTTGAATTGTTGATCATCCTTGGTGCCGCCGTCGGAACATTGCTGATCGGCAATCCTCTGGCCGTCGTGATCGGAATCATCAAGGGTGCCCTCGGCACACTCAAGGGCAGTCCCTATAACAAAGCCTTTTACACAGAGCAGTTGAAGATGCTCAATGACGTGTTCACCTATGCCCGCAAGAACGGTCTGGTGAAACTCGAAGCCGACGTCGAAGAGCCCGCCAAGAGCCAACTCTTCAGCAAATACAAGTCGCTGATGAGCAATCACCACGCCTTGCACTTCATCTGTGATACGTTGCGAATGTCGATCAGCGGGGGGGTCGGCCACTTTGAAATTGACCAGATGATGGAACTCGATATGGAAGTCCATCACCACGAGGCGGACGAACCGGTCCACGCGTTGAACTCAATGTCGGACGCCCTTCCCGGCCTCGGCATTGTGGCCGCCGTCTTAGGCATTGTAATTACGATGGGTTCGCTGGGCGGGCCGCCCGAAGAGATCGGCCACCACGTGGCCGCGGCCTTGGTCGGCACCTTTCTTGGCATTCTGTTGTGCTACGGCTTCTTCGGTCCGCTGTCGGCCAATATGGGCAAAATCAATCAAGCCGAAAAGGAATACTACAATTTCCTGCGGGTTGGTTTGATTAGCTTCGTGAAGGGCTTGGCTCCGATCTTGGCCACCGAGTTTGCCCGGCGGTCCATTCCGGTTCATTTCCGTCCGTCGTTCACAGAGATGGAAAAAGCTGTGAAGGGAGGTGCATAGACATGGCCGAGGAGCAGCCCCCTATTTACATCATCAAGAAGATCGTCAAAAGTGGTGGCCATCACGGCGGAGCTTGGAAGGTGGCCTACGCCGACTTCGTTACCGCCATGATGGCCTTCTTCATGGTGCTTTGGCTTTTGAGTTCGTCCGAAGAGGTTCAGAAATCCGTGGGCGGGTACTTCTCCGACCCGGAAGGAAGCGGCAAAATGATTGGCACGACGCAGTCGGGTGCCGGGGGAGAGTCGATCAGCATTGCCGCCAACGACATGGACAAGTTGAAGGAGAAGCTCGAACAGGCGATGAAGGAAACCCCCCAGTTTCAAAAGGTCAAAGAGCAAGTGAAGTTGATCGTTACCGGCGAAGGGCTTCGTGTCGAGCTCCTCGAAAGCGAGGTCGGCACTTTCTTTGAATCCGCTAGCCCCGCGCCCACGGAAAAGGCCACCATACTACTCGGGACACTGGCGCAGGAGATCGGCAAACTGCCCAATAAAGTATTTATCGAAGGGCACACGGATGCCAAACCGTTTACTGGCGATTATGGGAACTGGGAACTGTCTTCGGATCGGGCCAATACCGCTCGCCGGGTCATGCAGATGTATGGGGTTCGTCAAGACCAGGTTGCC
>JBKJLJ010001015.1:0-5035 GCA_046597015.1 Bryobacteraceae bacterium | reverse complement strand
GAACGGCCCTGGGGAAGGGACCGAAACGCTCACGGCGAAGCGCGGGACGGAAAGCCCGAGAATCTGCGAACAGTTGGTTTCGTCCTAGGCGCCGCGCGCATCAGGCCGTAGAGCAGGCGCAGGAGTACATCGCTGCCGGCTACCGCAGGGTGGTGGATATGGACCTGCGGCGGCGGCTGGCTGACTCGCCCGGGCATCCCATCTCAATGCCGAATGCCTGCTTAGACTCGCTCGGGATCCCGAGATTGCTCAAGCGCTGATCGCTGAACCCGCGGGATGCGGACTCGCCTGTCCCGTGGTGTGGGAGGGGCGGAGTCGTGCGACTTCCCCCTATCCCGATGGCAGGCTCGGTTGCAGGATGGCTTTCCGCCTTCCCGGGCGAGGCCCCCCGGGTGGCCAAGCGATTGACTAGTTCGGGACGGCGACGAGTTCGAAGGCGAGCATGGCATCGATGCTCGGGAGGCCTTCGAAGACGAGTGCGGTGCTAGCGGGGGGTTTGTCAGCATCGAAGAAGTCGAAGCGGATCTTGCGGGCGGTATCCAGCAGTTTATTGGAGAGGGGATAGAGGTGGGAGAAGAGCACCTTTTTCATGCCGGACTTCTGGCCCTCAAGTACCTTAGCCATTCGCTCGAAGGCGAGACGGATGTCGCTCTCCTGGCTGTTGAAGGCGACCTGGGTGCCCGTCAGAATGAGTTGGGGGGCCTTGGTGAGCACGAGCTTGGAGAAATTCGGGGACGGGGCCATATCAGCGGGGTTGAGGAAGACTACGGCGTCGGCGGGGGCCTTCTGCAGGCGGACTACGGCTTCGCACTCAGCGAGGCTGGTGGCATGAGCCCGTTGGGCCTGGACGGCCGTGGTGGTCGCGTTGGGGAAGGCTGTAGCGAGGCGGGTGCGGACTTGGCTGATCTGAGCGAGCGAGGAGAGCAGGCAGGTGACCCGGAGGACGTCGGACTTATGGCTGCCCGCGATCTGGGTGGCCTTGGCGAGATCGGCGATGGCGCGGTCGAGCATGGGGAGGACTTGGTCCGGTTCTTCCTTCGAGATGCCGCCCATACCTGAGAGAAAAGCTAAGCCCTGGGCGTTGACAGCCTTCTTACCGACGACGACGGCTTCCATGATGACTTGGGAGCCTTCGCCGGGGAGCAGGCCGACGAGAATCGTGGAAAGGGCGGGGAGGGGGAGTTTTTTATCGGTGAATTCGTCGCTGACGATGGCTTGGACACGGCGGAGATCGCCGGTTCCGGCGACGAAGGCGCGGAGTTTGACGATTTGTCCGCCGCGGGCTTGATTGCGAAGCGCCTTGATGGCTTCGCGGACTTGGGCGGAGAGTAGGCCCTTGCCGGAAAGCGGGGAGACGAGGAACTCCAGTCGCGCGGTTTCGACGGTTACGGCGGCGGGAGGATCCGGGGGGATCTCGAGCACCTGAGTAATTTCCTCTTTCTTCTTGTTTTTCTTTTGTGCGGGGAGCAGGGAGGCTGCGGCCAGGAGGACGGCGCAGCAGAGGAGAAATGCGCGGCTGAACATCTGCACACGATTTTAGCAGACACCAACAATTAGCAGACACCAACAATAAGACGACTGGCGCCGGGAGTGCGGACGCCAGTCGGGTTCGCGGTTGCTGGAGGAGCTAGGCGAGGTTTAACTGACTGTTTCGGCGGAGATAGCCGAGATAAGCCAGACCGGAGCCGACGCAGAGCAGAGTGGCCGCGTCCGGCGTTTCGGTGGGAGGAGGCGGCGGAGGGGCGGTGGTGAGGGTTGAAGTTCCGGAAGATAGATTGTCGACGACGATGTACCGACCGGAGGGATCGGTAATGGTGAGATCGAAGTAGCTAAACGTTTGGGTATCGCTCGAGACGCCGAAGAAAGCAAGTCCGGAGGCTTGGTTAAACGTGGTGACGGTTTGGGCTCCGAGGCCCTGGGGGGTGACGGTAATGTTGCCGGAAGCGCCGGGGCCGGAGCCGCCGCCGAGGCCTAAGCTGACGCCGAAGGCGCTGACGGGGGTGGGAAGTCCACCGCTGCGGAAGTTTATGCGCATGGAAATGTTGTTAGAAGCGGTGGTTGAGTCGGAGAAGACAATGGCCTGGGTACCCCAGTTCCAGTAACTCTGGCTGCCGTTGGCGAAGGCTTGGCGGAGGACGAAGCTGGCATTGTTGTTCCCGATGACCTGGAAGTCGTTGTTGAAGTAGCCATTCAGGTTGTTGTAGAAGACCTGGTTGCCTGCAACCAGATTATTGCCGACGGTAAAACCGCCGCTGTTGCCGGAACCGAACTTGCTGAAGTCGAGGGTAATGACGGAGGTTGAGTCGGCTAACCAACTGGGGCGATCCGAGTAAGTCAAAGTCCCGGCTGTCAGCGGGGTCACGGCGAACACAGCAAAAGCGGCTGCGGCCAAGCGAAGTCGGAGGATGGGGCTCATGGATGATTCCTATTGCCGGAGTGGGGAACACTCTGGACTTGATGTTTTGTTTCAGTACCGTAGTCCTGTAACAAGACGTAAGTTCTCATCTCCGGATGGGAGGGAAGTCCTGGGAAGTTACTCGCGCAATTCCGTAAGCCGTTTGTCGGCGGCTATTGGAGGGAGCGGGTGACTTTGGCGCCGAAAGCGCGGGCAGCGGCGAGGACTTGAAGGCGGTTGAGGGTCAGCGGTTCTTTGCGCCGGACGACGACGCGGCCGTTGATGACGACGTCGTTGACGTCGGAACCTTTGAGGGCGTAGACGAGGGCGGAGTAGACGTTGAAGAGGGGAACGGCCTGGGCTTGATCGATATTGATGGTGATGAGGTCGGCACGTTTGCCGGCTTCGAGGGAGCCGATTTCTTTTTCGAGGCCGAGGACGCGGGCGCCGTCGATGGTGGCCATGGCGAAGAGTTTGGTGGCGGGCAGGACGGTGGGGTCGTTGGCGGTGACTTTGGCGAGTTTGCCGGCGAGATCCATTTCTTCGAACAGGTTGAGGTCGTTGTTGGAGCCGGCGGGGCCGTCGGGGCCCAGGCCGAGGGCGACGTCGAGGCGGAGGAGCTTGAGAATCGGCGCGATGCCGCTGGCGAGTTTCATGTTGCTGCTGGGGCAGTGCGCGACTCCAACGCCACGTTTGGCGAGGATGGCGATGTCGGCATCGTCGAGCCAGACGCCGTGCGCGGCGACGGTGCGACCGGTGAGGACGCCGAGTTTTTCAAGGGCCTGGGTGGGGGAGAGACCGCGGGCCTTTTGGGTATCGTCGTTTTCCTTTTTCGTTTCCGAGAGGTGGATGACGAGGGGGGCGCCGTATTTGTTGGCGAGGGCGCGGGAGGATTGGAGGGTTTCGTCGGAGTTGGTATAGATGGCGTGGGGGGCGACGGCGGCGGTGATGAGCGAATCGCCGGCGAACTGCTTGAGGAAGGCTTCGGCGCGTTTGAGGGCGTCGGCGGGGGTTTTGGCGTCGGGGACGGGGAAGCCGATGATGGTTTGGCCGAGGACGGCACGCATGCCGGCGGCGCGGGTGACTTCGGCGATCACCTCTTCGAAGTAATACATGTCGGTGTAAGTGGTGGTGCCGGAGAGTAACATTTCGAGGACGGCGAGTTGGGTGCCGGCGCGGACGAAATCGGGATTGACGTTTTTGGCTTCGGCGGGGAAGATATAGCGTTCGAGCCAGTCCTGGAGACGGAGGTCGTCGGCGATGCCGCGGAAGAGGGTCATGGGGGCGTGGGTATGGGTATTGATGAGGCCGGGGGTGAGGATCGAATCGGGGCGGGCCATGCGGACTTTAGGCTGGTACTGGCGGTTGATCTCGGCGGCGGGGCCAACGGCGACGATGCGGTCCTTGACGATGGCGACGGCGCCGTTTTCGATAACGCGGCGGGCGGCGTCCATGGTGACGACGTAGCGGGCGGTGATGATGAGGTCGGCGGGGGCGGCGTGGAGGGTGAGGGCGAGGAGGAGACTAGCGAAAAAACGAATCATTGAAGGACTCCGGGAGTAGTTCGGCGATGGTGTAGGACTTTGAGAGACCGGCTAGATTGACGAGGGTGATGGTGGCGGCGGGGGCGAATTCGGCGAGGATTTGGCGGCAGGCGCCGCAGGGGGGCGTGAGGGTGGGGGTGTCGGCGGCGATGACGATGTGGACGAAGGATCCGGGGGGGACGCCTTCGCTGATGGCTTTGACGACGGCAACGCGTTCGGCGCAGATGGTGAGGCCATACGTCGCGTTTTCGACGTTGCAGCCGGTGTAGACGGTGCCGGTAGTGGTTTCGAGGGCGGCACCGACGCGGAAGTTCGAGTAGGGGGCGTGAGCGTGCTCGCGGGCGGCGATGGCGAGTTGAACCAGGTCAGGCATTTAAGTGCTGGATGACGGCGCGGAGGAGGGATTTGAAGCGTTCGGCTTGTTGGCGGCCGGTTTCGAGGACCTCTTCGTGGTTCAGTTCCTGGTTGAGCATGCCGGCGGCCATGTTGGTGACGCAGGAGAAGGCAAGGACTTTCATCCGCATGTGGGCGGCGACGATGACTTCGGCGACGGTGGACATGCCGACGAGGTCGGCACCGATCGTGCGGAGGTAACGGATTTCGGCGGGGGTTTCGTAGCTGGGGCCGAGGAGGCCGGCGTAGACGCCGGTGGGCATGGGGAAGCCGAGTTGCTGGGCGGCGGCGAGGGCGACGGCTTGATAGGCTGGGGTGTAGGCGAAGGTCATGCCGGGGAAGCGGGGGCCCCAGGCGTCGTTGTTGGGGCCGGTGAGGGGGTTTGTGCCTTGGAGGTTGAGGTGGTCGGAGATGAGAACGAGGTCGCCGGGTTGGTAGGTGGCGTTGATGCCGCCGGCGGCGTTGGTCAGGATGACGGAGTGGACGCCGAGCGCGCCGAGGACTCGAGTAGCAAAGGTGGATTGGGCGGGGGTGTAGCCTTCGTAGAGGTGGGCGCGGCCGGCGAGGACGGCGACCGTGCGACCGGCGACGCGCCCGACGACGAGTTTGCCGGCATGGCCGACGGCGGTGGAGGCGGGCCAATGGGGGATATCGGCGTAGGGGATGACGGTCGGATCTTCGACCTCATCGGCGAACGAACCCA
>JBKJLJ010000756.1:0-6640 GCA_046597015.1 Bryobacteraceae bacterium | reverse complement strand
ATGAAGGCGCATGTGGCCAGAATCGCAGACAGGAGGAAGAACAACTTTTTTCCGGTTCGTCGACAGTCCACAGCCCTTAAAGTATACGTCCCCGAAAAGGCCCTGTTTTGTGCTGTCTGCGCCGTATTGGCCGCCTTTAGTAGTCAAAAAACGGTGCCTTGTTGGACGTACTTCACGCTGACGAGTACTTGTTGTTGAACTGCTGTGGGCCGCTGGCGGCTTGAACCGGACGTCTGGAAATGACTACCCTAGCCACGGGCTGCTGGGGGGAGGGTTGGGGAGGAGGTTTCAACCGAACGATCCACTACTCTATAATGTGGCGTGGTCTACTCCCTCCCAAAGCACCGGATCTTAATCGCGGACGACGATAAGGCGCAGTGTGAGCTTCTGTCCGATTTGCTGTCCTCACAAGGCTATCAGACCGGAACCGCCTACGATGGCGTGGATGCGCTCGAGAAGTTTGAGACCTTTGATCCGAACGTAATTATCACCGATCTCCGTATGCCGCGGATGGATGGCTTCGAGTTGATTTCCGAGCTTCGGCGGCGGGGCTTGGCGACGCCGGTGATCGTCCTAACAGGCTTTGGCAATGTTGAAAAGGCAGTCTCAATTGTGCGAGACCTCAACGCGTTTTGGTTCCTGGAAAAACCGGTAGTGCTCGACGTCATGGTGGCGTTGCTAGAGCGCGCACTATGCCAACTTCACCTTTTTACCGAAACCGAGCGACTCAATCGCGAGCTATCGATGACGGGATTGCTGGGGGACCTGGTCGGGAAGTCGTCGGCGATGCAGCATGTGTTTTCCCTCATTCGTCAGGTGGCGACCAGCTCAGCGGCGGTGCTGATCACAGGGGAAAGCGGTACTGGCAAAGAAATGGTCGCTCGGGAAATCCATCGTCTCAGCCGACTCCCAAACGGGCCCTTGATCGCCATCAACTGTGCGGCTTTGCCGGAGACATTGATTGAAAGCGAACTGTTCGGGCACGAAAAAGGAGCCTTCACCGGTGCTGTGAATCGCCGCGCGGGTTGTTTTGAACAATCTCATGGAGGCACGCTGTTTCTGGACGAGATTGGCGAGATGCCAATCCACACGCAATCCAAATTGTTGCGAGTGCTCGAGGATCTTATCGTCACGAGGTTGGGGGGGAACACCAAGATCCAGGTCGATTCTCGCGTAATAGCCGCCACGAACAAACAGCCCGAAGCGGCGATCCAAAGGCGTGAGCTGCGCGAGGACCTCTACTACCGCTTGAATGTGTTCAGGATTGAGTTGCCACCGCTCAGAGAACGGCGGGAAGACATTGCCGCGATCGCCGAGGTCATGATCCGCAATTTAAACCGGCGGCATGGAACCCGGGTAACGGAGCTGATGCCCACCGTGGTCCAGCGCCTGGAGGATCACTCTTGGCCAGGAAATGTGAGGGAATTGCGCAACGTCATTGAACGTGCGGTGATTCTGGCACAAGAAGGCCCAATAAGTATGGATTACCTCCGACTGGATCGCTCTCAATCCATTCCGCAACCGATTCCGCGGCAGGTTTACGAAACTTTAACCTTGGAACCAGGTCTACCCTTATCTAAAGCGGAGGAAGCCTATATTCAATTCACGGTTAAACATCTGAAGAACGACCGCGGTGAGGCGGCGGCGGCGCCCGGCATTAGTCTCCGGACATTGCAGATACGCCTAGGAGAGGTCGGGGCGCGATCGGGAGATGGATCGAACGAAGCGGTGGAAAATGAGAACCTCACTTTGGACGAAATGAAAGTCGAGCACATTCTCAAGGTGCTTGAGGAAACGGGTGGCGTGGTGAGCAAGGCCGCAGTTCATCTCGGAATGCCCAGGACCACCTTACATGCTGTGATGCGGAAGCACAGGATCGCGCGGAAGCGTTCCAGTTGAGGCGCGGCTAACTCCGAGCCGGCAGTATTAAGCAGAAAATTGACTCCTGCACCGGGATCGGATTTCAACCAAAACCTTCCACGGTGCGTTTCCACCATTTCCTGGCAGATGGCCAATCCCAAACCGTTTCCTGGCAAGCTCGTCCAGTGCAATCGACTATATAGTTCAAAAATGAGCACGTGGAACTCCGGCGGAATGCCGGGGCCGTCAAGAACCATCCCTGGTCCGCCCGCCGGGCTGCGCTTGCGATCTCCGGGCGGAGTCACCTCCCCGCGGTATTAGACAGCGTTCCGGATGAGGTGTGGAAAGACAAGCCGTAAGCGGTCGAAATCTCCAGACACGGAGAGGGAAGTCTCCTTAAGAGATTTTCGCCTGCTGAAGCCTAGGAGACCGGCGCTGCCTAACGTGTCGTCGAGAATGACTTGGGGAGTGTATGGTGACGAACCAATATGATTTCGTACCACTGGGTGCCCCTATGCCTAGGGGAAAGGTCCAGGCGCATAGGGTCATTCGTCCGCAGGCCTCTTCGAATTTGCCTTGTTCCCTAAAGTTTTTGAGAAGCCCGCCGAAATAAGGGGATGGATAACGAATCCGTAAAGGAACGCCGTCATCGCTCGCGGATTCCCCCGCCTGCAAAAACTGCGATCCACCTTTGGTTGGAGACGACCAGCGACAAGTGGCAAAAGATTCCCGCTGACGTCGAGAACTTTTCGCCGAATGGATTGGGGATTCTGGCTCCCGTGGAGTTGCGCGCGGGGCAGACGGTGTTGGTAGAGGGTGTACCAGCGAGCGTTGCTCCCGGGCCGGGCCCGCCACAGGGCGTCGTTATGTGGGTGCGGCAAGTCGGGAAGCTATATCTGGCTGGGATTTCGTTTCACGCCAACGCGGCGGCGGCGGACTTAACGAAGCAGGAGCTCGACCTCTACGAGTTCATGCAGATCCACCCGAAGGCGAAACCAGATATGCGTCTGCTAGCGCGTTGAATAGTTTGTCGCTGCCCGTTTCCTGGTTGTCCGGATGGTAACGCGCTAGCAGACGCATATCTGGTTCTGTCGAACCCGGTGCAGCGGGCCGCCTATGACGCCGAGCGAACTCGGATCGAGAACCAGCAGTGGCGCATCTTCAACAAGCAGACGGCTTCGCGAGGGTTGGGAGCGGAGAAGGAGAAACGGCAAGCGATTTTTTCGATGCTGTATCTGAAGAGAATGCGGGAAGCGGACCAGCCGGGCGTGCCGATTCAGGAGATGGTGCGATTACGGTGCGGGGCGTTGATCGAGCAGAGGAGTTGGGGGCCGCCCCAGCACCGGCGTCTTCCCTTCTGCAACTCGAAACGGCGCACGGCTAACCCTAAGTTGTGGCTTGCAGTAGTCTTAACAACCCCTAACCAGGGATTTGTCCGCTTCGGGGCTGCTTGCTCTCGAATTATCTCGTTTGTGAACCCCCGACCAAGGAGATCTGCCGTTGGCCGCAAGCACTGCTTTTGACACCGATCTGGACGCTGGGGGAACCGCTGGTTTGTTCCGTTCGCTGGGGACACCAAGTAGGCTAGTGGCCTTTGCGCTGGGAGACGGAGACCGGATTTTCAAGGCGAATGACGATTTTCTGGAATTTGTTGGTTATTCGCTGGATGATCTACTCGACGGAAATTTCGGCTGGCGGCATCTGGCCCCCCCTCATTTGCTGCGAGGTCCGGAGCCCGAACAGTCTTCGGACTCGTCGGTGGTACATGTTGTACCGTTCAGAAGAGAGTTGGTTCGAAAAGATGGAGAACGAATCATAGCGAGGATTTCGGTGGTTATTCTCAATACCGCGCCGTTCCGCTGGTTCGCCACCGTGCAGCCGCTGTCGCTCGAGGATTCACTGGAGATCAAACAAAAATCCATTCGGTTGGTGAGACTGGGATTTGAAGATTTTATTGGCGCGTGTGCGCCAATCGAGCGCGTTATGGAACTCGTGCGCCAAGTCGCCCCGACGGATGCCACGACGATGATTCTAGGAGAGACGGGAACGGGTAAAGAGCTGGTTGCGCGGGCCGTACACCGGCTAAGCCGCCGGAGCGATTTTCCGTTCGTCACTTTAAACTGTGCGGCGCTGCCAGCCGGAATTCTGGAAAGTGAGTTATTTGGCCACGAGCGCGGCGCTTTTACCAACGCTCACACGAAACGGATCGGGCGATTCGAGTTGGCCCACAATGGGACGTTGTTCCTGGATGAGGTTGGCGATCTGCCGGTGGATTTGCAGCCGAAGCTGCTCCGCGCCTTGCAGGAAGGAACTTTTGAACGGTTGGGAGGCAATGAATCGATTTCGGTGAATGTGCGAGTGATCGCGGCGACGAATCGCGACTTGACGTCGATGATCGCAGAGCGGACGTTTCGCAACGAACTGTACTATCGGTTAAACGTTTTTCCGATTACGACGCCATCGCTCCGCGAGCGAGGGGAAGATGTCTTGCTGCTGATCCAGCATTTCACACAGCACTATGCCAAGAAACTGGATAGGGAGGTTGTCCGGATCCCCAAGGCGACCCTGTCGGCGATGGTGGCTTGGGAGTGGCCAGGAAACGTGCGCGAACTAGAGAACTTTATTTTCCGGTCCGTTATTCTGACCCGCGGTAAAGTGCTGGAGGCACCGATTGAAGAGTTACGACTTAAAAATCGTCCGATGGAAGAGTTGGGACTGAAAGAGGTGCCGATGGTTGAATCACTCGATGAGACGAAGCGGCGACGGATCCTAAGGGTGTTGACGGATTGTAACGGGGTGGTGAAAACGGCGGCAGAGCGGCTGGGAATGCCCCGGACGACGATGATTGCGTTGATGAGGCGGCTGGAAATTCATCGGTCGGAGTTCCTGTGAGGCTGAGCGGCGGTGCGTGCAGGTTTGGTAGCCTCAGAGACTAAGCAGAAGTGGGGCCGATGGGATTTAATCCCGCCCACCAGGCACCAAATCGGCCAAATTGGGCGATTTCCAACCCTAAAGGAAACCACTATGGAACCATCGACCTAAACGTCGTGCTCGGAATGCGCCGACGGCACGCTTCCGCCAAACTTCGGCTAGTTGACTGTGGAAGCGGCCAAAGCCCGGATCCAAGCTGACGGGAAAACACTGAAAAGGTTAATTCTCACCAGAACGAGTCGGGCCCCCGAAATCCCGATCAACGGCTTTCGAATATTTGCTTCCGGATAATGGAACTTCATGCAATGCGGGCGCATCGTATAGCTTGACGGGATTCCAAGATGCGAGGTCTCAGGTGCGTTATTCCGTTCAAGAACCCCTGCATAGGAATTCTGTCCTATCCGAATACTAAACATTGAGAGTGGCTCAGTTGTAGCCGTCGGTGCAATGGGTTCAGCGAGTCGTCGGGGGCGACGCTGGCGGCACAGAGCGGATTCGGCAACTCGGAAGGATCCTTCTGAACCCCAATCTGGTTGGACGGGAGCCGTTCCGGGCGGTTTATCTCGAAGAGTTTTTTGATAGAATCGACTCGACGCGCCGAATCGGTTTCATTGAGAGTCGGAGCGGTTTCTGCGTGCAGCATCTCTTTGACGACTTGGCCTACAGTGTGGAGAAATGCGTCCAGTTGCGAGGCTTTTGGATGTACCGAATGCCCTCGAGGGCGGCGCGGCGCTTGTCGCTAGTCGGTGCCGAGGAGGGGAGGATGGCGAGCGGTAAGCGCACAAGGCTCGGTGAGTGCTTTAGCGCAGGTCAGCCGTGGGGCCTAACACCCGGGGTCCGTCCCATGACCAGTGTGGGATGCTGAGGCCGTTAGGCACATCATCAACGGACTCGTGGTAGCGGGCCATCGGGGTCGTCGTTGCCCATGCAAAGTAGTCGTGCAGCACTTGCCGCAGGGCACCGTCGTCGGCGAGTCCGACATCGGCCAGAGCTTGGTCGAAGCAGGCAATCGCCCGGCGATCCATTTCGTCGTGCTCGCCGTTGCCGCTGTGCATTCTGACGACAGTCGTCTCGTCACCATAGGAGTCAGAATACGTGCTGGGGCCACCGAGTGCCTCGGCCCAGTAAGCGGCGAGTCGCTCGACATGCTGGGGGTGGAAGCCGTGGCTGAACGCATGGCCGACCACGTCATCGGCCATCACCCGACGATGCCAAGCGCCGGCAAGACGGCGCAGGCCGTCGCTGCCACCCGCCGCCTCAAAGACAGTTTGCATGCCTCCATAATGACAATCGTCCCACCTCCCTGCAAGCCGGTGGTCTCAGCGGGTTAATCCTGATGTAGCGCAATGCGCGCAATTCGACGGGACCTAAGTGTGGCTCCCGGCTTGTCAGCTAGTGTACTTTGCATTCGGACAGTTTTCTTGGTCCCCGATAAAAGCAATACTAGGCCCGCCGTTGTGCTGGGATTGGTGGCGGGTCTGTTATCGCTCCGTCACCCACATCGCTCGACGGTTGGGAGCGGCAGTTCTACACGGGGGAGAGCCATGAGCAACAGTCTACACCCGCCTACTGAATCGGCGACACATCTCGAACCTAAGAGTCTTTTGGATCACGCGGTAGAGAGTGCTGAATCATGGGCTATCCGGAAGTTGAGGCCACTGGCCAATAACGCGACAGACGAGCGCTTCCGGAGGCGTAGCCATAGGGTGACGGAGGTTCGGCTGAGCCCCCAGTGGCGGGGCGATGGCCGGGCGGCTCAGCCCATTTTCGCCAAACTGCTCCTTTCTGGAGCGAGGTGATACCCGCGCCGTTCTTTGGCGGCCCAATAGTAGTTTAGGGCCTCCTCGAC
>JBKJLJ010000673.1:0-6282 GCA_046597015.1 Bryobacteraceae bacterium | reverse complement strand
CGGTGCTGGCGACGCCGTTTACAGAGCGGCCGGAGTGGGAGGCGTATGCAGGGCCGGCGCCGGATGGGAACGTGGGCTATAAAACTTTTTGTGGGACTTAAGCGGGGACGGGAAGGGCTGATATCATACAGCCTATGCCAAATTTTCCGATTGCGGTGCTGCCGGGTGATGGGATTGGCCCCGATGTGGTGGCCGAAGGGTTGAAGGTGTTGCGGGCGGTGGAAGCCAAGCTGACCGGGGTGACCTTTTCGACAAAAGAGTTCTCGGTGGGAGCCGGGGAATTTTTGCGGAGCGGGGATCCTTTGCCGGCGGATACGTTTGCGCAGATTGCCAAGTATTCCACGATTTTGTTGGGGGCGATGGGGATTCCGAATGTACGGTGGCCGGATGGACGGGAGATGGCGCCGCAGATCGACATTCGGGAGAAGCTTGACTTGTATTGCGGGCTGCGGCCGATTGTGTTGTATCACCCGGACGATACGCCAATTAAGGGCAAGACGGTGATCGATTTTGCGTTGGTGCGGGAGTCGACCGAAGGCTTGTTTGTTTCGCGGCTCGTGCCGTATTCGCTGGCGGCGGACGAGGTGACCGATCAGTTACGGATTACGCGGGCGGGGGCGGAGCGGGTGATCCGGTCGGCTTTTCGAATTGCGGCGTTGCGGCGGAAGAAAGTTACTTTGGTGGATAAGGCGAACGTGTTGCCGACGATGGCGTACTTCCGCAGTATTTTCGACCAGGTGGCGGCGGAGTTTCCGGACATTGCGACCGAACGGGTTTATGTGGACGCGTGCGCGTTGTACTTGGTGCAGCGGCCGGAGAGCTTTGATGTGATGGTGACGGAGAACATGTTCGGAGACATTCTGTCGGACCTGGCGGCGGCGCTGGTGGGGGGGATGGGGATGGCTCCGTCAGCCGACATTGGCGATGAACACGCGGTGTTTCAGCCGTCGCACGGTTCGGCGCCGGACATTGCGGGGAAAGGGATTGCGAACCCGGTGGCGACGATCCTGTCGGTAGCGTTACTGTTGGATTGGCTGGACCATCCGGAGACGCGGCGGGGGGGAGACATGATTCGGGCGGCGGTGAGCAAGGTGTTTGCAGACAGGACCGCCCGCACGTCCGATATGGGCGGCACGCTATCGACGACGGAGATGGGAGATCGGGTAGCGGCAGCGCTGTAGCGCCGCCGCTGCGAAGCGGATTAGCGACCGAAGTAATCGGCGTTAATCTTGGTGAACTCGTTCCACTTCTCTGGGAGGTCGTCGAGGGCGAAGATAGCCGAGACGGGGCAGACGGGGACGCAGGCGCCGCAATCGATGCATTCGACGGGGTCGATGTTCAGAATCGTGACTTCCTCGAAACGGGCGTCATCTTTCTTGGGATGAATGCAGTCTACGGGGCAAGCGTCTACGCAAGCGGAGTCCTTGGTGCCCACACAGGGCTCAGCGATCACATATGCCATATTTGTTTGTACCACAGGCCCTACGGCTCTCACAATTTCGTTAGAGTAAAAGGCTCAGGAATGCGCATGAAAATCGTCGTTTTGGATGGGTATTGTTTGAACCCGGGAGACTTGACTTGGAGGGGGTTAGAGGCTCTGGGAGAGGTGACGGTCTACGACCGGACGCCTCCGGAGCTGCTGTTGGAACGGGCAGTGGGGGCGGATGCGTTGCTGACGAACAAGACGCCGTTGGGGAGGGCGGAGATGGCGGAATTGGGGGCGTTGCGGTACATCGGGGTTTTGGCGACGGGGTACAACGTGGTGGACGTGGCAGCGGCGGGGGAGCGGGGCGTGGTGGTGACGAATGTGCCGACGTACGGGACGGAATCAGTGGCGCAGCTGACGATTGCGCTTTTGCTGGAGCTGTGTCACCAGGTGGGGACGCACAATGCGGCGGTGCGGGCGGGGGAATGGACGTCCAGTGCGGATTGGAGTTTCTGGAAATCGCCCCAGGTGGAGTTGGCGGGAAAGACGTTGGGCTGTATTGGATATGGGCGAATTGGGGCGCAGACGGGGAGGATTGCGGAGGCGATGGGGATGCGGGTGGTGGTGCATCGGCGGTCGGGTGGGATAGCGCTAGAGGAGTTGCTGGAGCAGAGTGATGTGGTGAGTCTGCACTGTCCGCTGTTTCCCGAAACGCGGGGGATGATTTGTGCGTCGACTTTACTGCGGATGAAGCCGTCGGCCTTTCTCTTGAACACCTCTCGCGGACCGCTGGTGGTGGAACAGGATTTAGCGGATGCTCTGAACGCTGGAACGATCGCCGGTGCAGGTGTTGATGTCCTTAGCGTGGAGCCTCCGGCCGGGGGCTCGCCGTTGTTTTCGGCGAAGAATTGCGTCATTACGCCGCATATCGCCTGGGCGACTCGAGAGGCGCGGGGAAGGTTGATGAACGTGGCAGTGGAAAATTTGGCTTCGTTTGCGGGGCAATCACCGCGAAATGTGGTGTCGCGATGAACCCGTTGTTATTGGTGCTATTTTCGTTGCCGGCGGGGGCGGGCGTGGAATTTGAAGCTTATGTGCAGCGGGCGGAGTCGCAGTTGGGTGAGACGGTGGGGGTGACGCGAGAGGTTACGGGTGGGTTGATCCACGACTGGTCGGCGGAGAGGTTCATCGCGAACCGAACACCAGAGCAAGTGGTGAAGCTGCTGCAGGACTATGACCGCTACCGGGAGATCTACCCGGAGGTGACGGAGTCGCGGTTGATATCGCGGCAGGGGAATCGATTTCGCGCAGCGTTGCAATTGAAGCGGCGTAAGATCCTGACGGTGATTTTGAATACGGAGTACGACATCGATTATCAGCCACTCGACGGAGGGGGATGGCGGGTGATGTCCCGGAGTACGAAGGTGGAAGAGTCTGAGGGTATCGACCATGGGTTTCTGTGGCGGCTGAACTCTTATTGGACGATAATGCCGGCGGCGGGCGGGGTGAAGGTGCGATGCCGGTCGATTTCGATTTCGCGGGATGTGCCGCATGGGCTGGGGTGGATGGTGAAGCCGCTGGTTCGAGATATGCCTCGGGAGTCGTTGGAGGCCATGTTGGCGGCGACGGCGAAAGCGCTACATTAGGGGCGTGGCCATTTTTGACCATCCTCATCGCCGCTATAACCCGTTAACGGGAGACTGGGTTTTGGTATCGCCACATCGGATGAAGCGGCCGTGGCAGGGGCAGACGGAGGCGTTGGCGTTGGCGGCGACGGCCGCTTACGAGCCTAGTTGCTACTTGTGTCCTGGCAATGAACGAATGGGAGGGGCGCGAAATCCGGACTACCGGGGGGCGTACGTTTTCGAGAACGACTTTGCGGCGCTGTATCCGGAGACGCCGAAGGCTGGCGTGGCGCAGGGAGGGTTGTTGGTGGCGGAGGCGGAGGCGGGGAGGTGCCGGGTGGTTTGTTTTTCGCCGGACCACAGTTTGACGCTGGCGCGGATGGCGTTGCAGGGGA
The DNA here is from genome assembly GCA_046597015.1 of Bryobacteraceae bacterium. Lineage (GTDB taxonomy): Bacteria > Acidobacteriota > Terriglobia > Bryobacterales > Bryobacteraceae. Next base: position 2,836 of record JBKJLJ010000673.1, on the reverse strand, counting down.
TTGCCGAAGTGGTGGGGGTGTGGTGCCGGGAATTTGCGGCGTTGGGGGCGGAGCCGGGGATTGCGGCCGTACAGATTTTCGAGAACCGGGGAGAGATGATGGGGTGCAGCAATGCGCACCCGCATGGCCAGATTTGGTGCACGGCGAGCGTGCCGAATGAGTTGGCCAAAGAGGTTCGAGCGATGGAGCGGGCGCTCTTAATAGAATATTTGGCGCTGGAGCTGAAGGAGAAGATTCGGGTGGTGTGTGCGAACGACCACTTCGTGGCGGTGGTGCCGTTTTGGGCGATTTGGCCGTTTGAGTTGTTGTTGCTACCGCGACGACATCTGACGGGGTTTGACGAGATGCGGCCCGTGGAGCAAGGGGCGCTAGCAGGAATTCTGAAAGAAATCGGGCAGCGATATGACGGATTGTTCGGCGTACCGTTTCCTTACTCGATGGGGTTCCATCAGCGGCCGGTGGATGGGCGGAGATATGAAAACTTCACTTGGCACGGGCACTTCTACCCGCCGTTGCTGCGATCGGCGACGGTCCGTAAGTTTATGGTGGGATTCGAGATGTTAGGCGGGCCGCAGCGGGATTTGACGCCGGAATCGGCGGCCGAGCGGCTGCGGAGGGTACAGGTGGCGGGGTAATACAGCCTCTGCCCAGCTTCGGTTATACGGATTTCTAGAAACACAAACTGATATTCTGGAGTCTCTTAAGAATTGGACGTTTGTTGGAATTTGGAGGTACGAGAGCATGTCGGTTTCGGTTAAACTTTCGCTAAGCGCCCTTGCGCTTTCGATGGGGGTGGCTGTAAATGCAGCGCCGGGTAAGCAAGAGATTCGTCGCGGGGTTGATCCTTTGGGCAGAGTGTCGGCACCGGCCGGACTTCCGCGGTCGGCGCAAAAGGCAATGGGTGACCTGCCGCAGCGCTTTGAGTTGAATGAAGGGCAATTTCCGTCCGCGGTTCGCTATGTGGCCCGTTCGAATGGTCATGACCTGTATTTGACCGATACGGAATCGATCCTGGTGCTGTACAAGCCGCGGGGCAAGGAGTTGAAAGATGGGCTGGACTACACCACGCTCCGGATGAGCGTGCGCGGTGCGCGGCCGGCCCGAGGGTGGGATTCTGGTAAGGCATTGCCGGGAGTGACGAACTATTTTCACGGTCAGGATTCTTCAACGTGGCGACGGAACGTACCGTCGTATGAATCCGCGACGGCGAGAGGGATAAAGCCGGGCGTTGATTTGGTTTGGTATGGAAAAGAGAAGAAGCTAGAGTACGACTTGGTGGTAGCTCCGGGCGTCGATGCTTCGAAGGTAGAGATCGCGTGGAATGGCGCGAAGTCAATGACAGTGGACCCGGCTGGGAACCTGGTTCTCGATACGGTTTACGGTCAAGTGGTGCAGCAGCGCCCGTACGTTTACCAAATGGTGAACGGACGGGAGGTGAAGATTGAAGCGCGCTATTCGCTGCGGCCGAACGAGGGTGCGGGTTTTGAGTTGGCTCGTTACGACCACAGGTTGCCGTTGGTGATCGACCCCTCGTTGCTCGTGTATTCGACCTATCTGGGCACGGCCCCAAGCTCGGGCAATTCGGTGGTTGGGGATGCGGCAGGTAATGTCTATCTATTGGGACAATCGTTCTCGGCGTCGTTTCCGTTCGTGAGTCCGTTTCAGACAGCGAGTGCGGACAGCAGCCTTTTTATGGCGAAGTTTAAGCCATCGGGAACGGAGTTAGTTTATGCCACCTATCTGGGCGGCGCGAAGTCTGAGATCCCGTACGGCTTGGCCGTAGACGCGGCGGGCGCGGCATACATCCAGGGATCGAGCCAGTCGACTGACTACCCGCTCAAGACGCCGGTACAATCGACATTGCGATCGACGAACCCATTAGTGGGCGATACGGTGGTGACGAAGCTTTTGCCGGCTGGCAATGACGTTGCCTTCTCGACCTATCTGGGAGCGAACGACGGTTCCATAGCCCAGGGGATAGCAGTTGCCGCGGATGGGAGCGCGGTGGTTGCGGCTTACCAGGGCGGAGCCGCCACCTTCACTCCGACGCCGACGGTTTTGAACGCTTCGAGTGCGCGGGGGGCGATTTTCCGATTCACGCCAGCCGGGAACGCATTGCAGTGGGTTACTTATTTGGGAGACGTTGTGATTGGGGGCGTCGCGGTGGATGCTTCGGGAGTTTACTTCGGGGGAGATAATCAGGCGAGCCGTCCGAACTACGCGGCGATCAACGCACCGCCTGGACTAGTGCAGAACCGGACTAATGATGCAGTGCTCGGTAAGTTGAACACGGCCGGAACGGCGTTGCTTTACTACACCCATTTTGGGGGCTCCGGTGAGGAGACCATTCGGTCCGTGTCGCTTGATTCGACGGGGGCGTTGTACGCTGGGGGAGCGACCACTTCCGCGGACCTGACGCTGCAAACGCCTTTTCGAAGTGCGCTGGGCGGTACGCAAGATGGCTTCGTCGTCAAGTTGTCACCGGCCGGGAACAGCATTGCCTACTCGACCTACATTGGCGGCTCGCTCGACGACTATATTCACGGAGTGTCGGTGGACCCGGCTGGCGGATTGGCCGTCGTCGGAACGACGTTTTCAAAGGATATAGTGCAAAAGGACTCGCAACAGGCTGCTTCGACGGGTACTCTGCAGGAGGCCTTTGTCATCAAGTTAACTCCGGCGGGTAACGTGCTGGACTTTTCGACTTATCTGGGCGGCACGGGTGAGGACTTTGGCGGGGGGATCTCCGCTACGGCTGGTGGTCAGCTTTATGTAACCGGTATCACAGACGGCATAGGCTTCTCGACGAAGAACGCGTTTCAGTCGGCGACGCCGG
>JBKJLJ010000599.1:0-17509 GCA_046597015.1 Bryobacteraceae bacterium | reverse complement strand
GGGAGGGGGAGGGGGCGGGGGCGGAGTCGCTCCCGTATCGGCCGGCCGGCCACCACCACCACCAGGAACACTCGTCGGTGAGTTACCCCCGCGCGGCATCCGCATCATCACGTTATAGTAGGCGTCGGTGGCTGCCTGCAAAGTCCGCTTTAGCGCCCCGCCCTTATCAAATTGTTTCTGGGCTAGCGGTTGATTCTTATACACCCGGACGTACTCCCCCGCATTCAAAAGCTTCGGTTCGCTCGGCGGCAACAGCGAGTGACGCACGGCCACTTGTCCCTCGTCCACCGTCACTAGGGTCGTGGCGTCATCATCTTCAATCTGCACATCGAACACCGTGCCCCGCACCGAAATCACGGCCGTCGGAGTCGTTACCCGATTCGGATTCGGTTGCCCGCCGAATTTTTGTATATGGACCTTCACCCGACCTAGATAAAGGTCAAGCAGATCTTTCCAGCCACCGGCATTGTTCCGGAAAATCACCCGAGAATTCGGGTAGACCTCAAACGTGCTGCCGTCGCTCACCTGGAAAACAGCAAAGCCATCGGCACCAGTTACGATCGCCTGGCGCAGACTCACCCAATCGCCCACTTTCAGTGCCCATGGATTGTTGTCCCGAAGCACGGAAACCTGTCCGCTCATTTGTACGGTCTTTGCAGAACGCTCCTGTTCCCCAGGGAACAACGAGGGAGCCTGAGCGAACACAACAACTGCGCTCAAAGCCGAGGCTAGAGTGAACCGAAACCACAGTTGTAGGATAGTGTGCGACATGCGGACGGTACGCCTGAAAGCTAAAGCGCCTCCTGAATTGTATCACCAACCGGACGAACCCCCGGTTAGCATGTAAATTGCAATGCAACTGGAGTGCCCTTCGGCAACGTCTGTGAAAATGCGTTGCAGGTGAATAGGTTTAATTCAGTTCGGCCGATAGATATGGGTAAAATAGACTCAGGGATTGGGTCAGTCGGTAACATTCTCGCTTCCCCCATGCGTTCCTCTTTGATTCTCGCCCTCGCGTTACTGGCCTCCGCCAGCTACGTCCCTGCGCAGTGGCGCCGGCTTGGCAACGCCGCAATGGATCTACAACTCTCCGGTTTGGCCACCGGTCCGATGGACCGGGTTCAGTTTCGCTCTGGAGATTTTCGGCTCTTCGCCCGCGCTGGAGCCGGCCAATGGTACTCGACGGGCGACTTTGAAAACTGGACCCTCGAACGTGCCGATCCGCCTGCGACGGCTCCCCCTCCCCCGATCCCAGACCGTCTCCCGGAACCGGACGCGATCCTCCGGGCCACGTCTGCCCGCGGAGTCGTCTACGCTGCCGCCCTGCACGTTTGGCGGTCCGAAGACGGTGGCCATACCTGGGCTAATCTGACGCAGTGGAAACAGAGCTCTCTCCTGGGCGCTCGCGTTGCTGATCTCGCCGTATCGCCAAACGATCCGAATGAAATTGCCGTCGCCGCCGGTACCGGTGTCTGGCGCTCGGCCGATGGGGGTCGCACCTGGTCCAGTTGCAACGCCACTTTGCCCCATCTCCCTGTCCGGCGCATTCTCTCCTTGCCGCGAGGAGGCCAAGGTGCGAGGATCAGCTTCCTCTCCGATCAACCGGGCGCTGCCGCCGCCTTCGAGTGGCAACCCGGAGAACGCACGGCTTGGCGTCCTTCCGCCGTTCCCGCTCCGAATGCGGCCCTCCTCGCCGCCGGCCGCCGCTTCAACACCATCGTCACTGTCCTGCAGACCCAGGGCGATTGGGTCTACGCGGGCGCCGCCGATGGTCGCGTCTGGATCTCCATGAACCGGGGGACGGATTGGACCATGCCGACCTTCAATCCGGGCTCCGCCGTCGAAGCCATCACGATCGACGAGCGAGATCCGCGCCGCGCTCTCGCCGTCCTCAGTCGCCGCGCTGCGGACCAAGCCTCCTCCGGCCCGACAGTTCTCCGCACCATGAACGGTGGCCTCTATTGGGATGATATCACCGCCAATCTCCCTGAAGTATCCGCGTTCGGAGTCACTGCCGATTTCGTCGCGAATGCCGTTTACGTCGCCACCCTCGGCGGCCTCTACCAGGCCGACCTTCTGGCTCCCTCCTGGGTTCGCCTCACGGGGCGCGGGCTGCCGGATTCGCCCGTGCTGGATGTCCGTCTCGACCCCGGCGGCAACCAACTCTATCTCGCTGTCTACGGCTTCGGCCTCTACACGTCGATTGCGCCCCATCGCAGCCGAGACCTCCGCGTCGTTCATGCTGCTGATTACGCAGTGCGCCCCGCCGCTCCCGGGGCGCTCTTGAGCATCCTTGGCGCTCGCGTCTCCGAAGTTCGTGCGGGCGATCGCATGGCCGCCGTACTGCCGTCGAGCGCCACCGAAACCCATATTCAACTGCCGTACGATCTCACCGGCACCGGGGTCGCCCTCTCCTTCCTCGCCGCCAATCAGCGCGTGTCCCTTGGGTTGCCGCTCCAGCCCTCTTCGCCGGCCATCTTCGTTGACCCCGACGGTTCCCCGCTCGCGCTCGACGGGGAAACCGGCGTTCTACTCGACTCCCAAAATCCCGCTCGCGCCGGATCCTCCGTTCAGGTCCTGCTGAGTGGGCTCGGCCGCGTCGCCCCCGATTGGCCCGTCGGCCAACCTGCCCCCCTTGAAAACCAGCCCCGGGTCGTTGCTGAAGTCAAAGCATTTCTCGATGGTGCCCCCCTCCAAGTGCTTCGCGCCTCGCTCGCTCCTGGTTACATCGGCTTCTACCTCGTCGAATTTCGTCTTCCCGCCCTCGTCAATCGCGGCCCGGCGGAATTTGTCATCGAAGCCGGCAACGTTTTGAGCAACCGAGTACGTCTACTTCTCGAGCCGTAAGGAATCTCCCATGCGCTACCTTCTCTTTCTCGTCCCCCTGCTTCTCCTCAGCCAAGCCCCTGCGGAAAAGAAGACCCCGAAGCTCGCTCCGTACTACCCAACGGCGGAACTGATCGTCGAAAAGATGCTCCAACTCGGTAATGTCAAGAAGGGGGAGAAGGTGTTTGATCTCGGCAGCGGTGACGGCCGGATCGTCATTATCGCCGCCGAAAAATTCGGTGCCAACGCCGTCGGCGTCGAGTTCGATAAAGATCTGTATCAGCAGAGTTCCGATCGCATCAAGCGTCTTGGACTCGCCGATCGCGCCAGAATCATCCATGGCGACTTACTCGAACAAGACTATAGCTCAGCCGATGTCATCACGGTCTACCTCCTCCCCGTGTCGAATGAAAAAGTGCGTCCTTTGCTCGAAAAGCAGTTGAAGAAAGGAGCGCGTATCGTCGCCCACGATTTCACGGTAGGCGGCTGGACCCCCGAGAAAGAGGTCTCGATCGACGATGACGGCGAAGGCCGAAGCCACACGTTATACTTGTATCGCCGACCCTAAGCCGGCGGATTCATCCCCGTGGCCCCTCCCCCTCCTGATAAGCCCTTTGCCGCCGAACCTGTCTCTATCGCCCTCAACTGGCGTCGCAGCTTATCTGTGTTTCGGGCTCTACTTGGCTTCCTCTGTCTCGGTCTGTCCGTTGCGGCCACCAATTCCAACACGCGAAACTTCGCTATTCTCTGGGCCGCGTTCACTATATATGCCTTGGCGGCGATCTACTGGCGCAGTTTGGACCGCCACTACCCGCTCTTCAGCCTGCTCGTTGATGCCGTGTTCCTGCTCATCTGCGCCGGCCTCCCGCTCGAATACTCCGCCGGAATTACGTCGCTCTTCTATCTCTACGTCCTGCTCGCCGCCGCCCTGCTCCACACCACCCGCGAAGTGATTATCGTCATCGCGGTCACCCTGGCCTTCTTCTTTGTCGCCCGACCGACGGAAATCGTCGTTCTTTCGCCGTCTCTGCTCCTGTCCGGCATGGCCGTCATCATCATGGCGCTACAGAAAAAAGCCCTGCAGGATCGCCTTTCCGCCGCCGCCAAACAGTCGATCATGTTTCGCTCGGAAGCCGAACAGGCCCGGGAATCGGAACGCCAACGCATCGCTGCCGATTTTCACGATGGGCCCCTCCAAAGCTTCGTTGGATTGCAAATGCGGCTCGAAGTCGTCCGCAAAATTCTCGAACGCGACCCCAAACTCGCCATGGAAGAAATCCTCCAACTCCAGGAACTCACGCGCATGCAGTCCGCCGAGCTTCGCGCGTTCGTCCGGGGCATGCGCCCGGTCGAAATCGATGGGGCCGGCCTCGTTCCCTCCCTGCGCAAACTCGTCGACGGCTTCGGCAAGGAAAGCGGCATCTCCGCGAGTTTCGTCGGTGGGAATACTCGCGCCACGCCGGATTCCCAAACCTCACTCGAAATTCTCCAGATCGTCCGCGAAGCGCTGCACAACGTTCAGAAGCACTCGAAAGCGTCCCGGGTCACCGTCGGCGTCGGACGAGAAGACAACATGTTCGAACTCTCGATTGAAGACGACGGCACGGGCTTTCCGTTTAGTGGAGCCTACACCCTCGACGAACTCGATCTGCTCCGTCTCGGGCCCATCTCCATCCGCCGCCGCGTCCGCATCGTGGGCGGCGAAATGATGCTCGATTCGCAACCCGGAAAAGGCGCTTCAATTAAAGTTCGCATCCCGCTATGAGGCTCGGCCTTTTGCTCCTGCCGCTCTTGTTGCTCTTGGTCGGCTGCGGTCGCTACGCTGATTTCACCCTCCCGGCCCCCGCCGGCCCAACAAGGCCCGTTACCTGGGAGTGGGAAGACCACGGCTCCCCCGTCCTCCCCCTCGGCCCCCCCGGAGCTTTCGACGCCGTCGATACCCTCAACCCATCCATCGTCTCCCTCCAGGGCCGGCTCTGGAACTTCTATTCGGGCTGGGATGGCAATCAATGGCGTACCGGCCTCGCCCACAGCGACAACGGAATCGATTGGACGCGCAACCCGAAACCCATCCTCGCGCCCCAGTCCGAACGCGGGGAAGGGAAATACATCGCCGCCAATGGCACCACGCTCTATCAGGACAGCCGTTTTCTCCACTGGTATCAGGCCGGCAATCCGCCTCAGATAGCCCTCGCCACCAGTCCTGACGGCTTGCAGTGGACTAAACATGGTCCTGTGCTCCCCCTCGGCCCTCGTGGTGCCTGGGACGAACGCGGCGTTGCCGACCCCTATCTGATTGCCTCCGGCGGGAAACTCTACCTCTACTTTCTCGGCCAGGACCGGGCCCGCCGCCAACGCCTCGGCCTCGCCGTCTCCACCGACGGCGGCTTCTCGTTCACCAAACTCCGCTCTAACCCGGTCCTCGAACTCGGCAACCCCGGCAACTTCGACGAACTCGGCTTGGGAGAACCCGCTCTCTGGGCCTCCCACGGCCGCTGGTGGCTCCTGTACACCGGCCGGGACCGCCAGGAACGTCGTAAAATCGGCCTCGCCTCCTCCCCAGACGGCGTCCACTGGCAACGAACCAGCGAGCGAGCCCTTATCGCCGGTTCCGCCCGCTGGAACGCCGCCGTAGTCTGCGATCCAGAACTCCTCCTCCAGCCCGATGGTTCGCTCCGAATCTGGTACGGCGGCGGCGACGTCCCCCAACCGGCTGAAAACCTCCACGGCCAAATCGGCACCGGTCGTCTCATCCCCCGTTAGGCCGCCAGGCGGACCGGGAAAATCTCCAGCCGTTTCCCGCTCGAACTCACCTCGAAACGGATCGTCGAATCCGGCGGCACCGCTCCTTCTGCCACTAATGCCGCCAACGGCTGCATTACGAACCGATGTATCGTCCGCTTCAGCTCCCGAGCGCCATACTCGACGCTCGTTCCGTGTTTGAGCAAAAATTGCCGACTCCGCTTCGGTACCTGAACGGTAAAGCTCCTTTCCCCCAATCGTCGATCCAGGTGCTCCTGCAAACTCTGCACCTGCATCTCCAAAATCCGCTCCAGCGCCGCCGCGTTCAACGCCTGGTAGGTCAGCATCAAATCAATCCGGTTCACAAATTCAGGGGCAAACTTCCGCTTCACGGCGGCCACCGCGACCGCTTCTAACCGCTTTATTTCGCTCTTTCCATCGTCGATACTCCGCACCTTGCCCGCCTCGAAGCCAAACTCCGGGCGCAGCTCCCGCGCCATTTCGCGCGCCCCCAAATTACTCGTCAGGAAAATCAAAGAGCGCTCAAAGCTCACCGTCGAGTTGTCCCCTAACCGCAGGCTGCCCTTATCCAGCACCCCTAACAATAGCCGCTGCAAGGAACCGGCCGCCTTCTCAATCTCGTCAAACAAGACGATCGAAATGTTATTCCGCTCACTCATCACCGCGTTCAGTTTCACCTGGGTAAACGCAGGCTGCGTCTCCCGATGTCCTAAATATCCAGGCGGTGCTCCAATCAGCTTGGCAACCTCGTGCTCCATCTGATATTCGCCGCAGTCCACCCGCATCACATTCTTGGCGCTGCCATGCAACACCTCGGCCAGAGCTTCCACGGTTCGCGTCTTACCCGTCCCCGTCGGCCCCAGAAGTAGAAAGATGCCGATCGGACGACCCTCCGGCGACAGTCCCGCCTGGTACATCTGAACATAAGGAATGATCGCGTCCAAACTCTCCGGCTGACCGACAACGCGTTCAGCGAGCTGTGCCGCCATCTGGGCGCCACGAGGATTCAAAGCCGTTTTTTTGGTTCGGGCTGGCAATTTGATATTCACGCCCGGAGTATATCCCCCGTCCACCAAATAATCGGATCCGGATACCCCCGAAAAACGGCACTTTGCAGAACAAAGTGAAAACTTTATTTCCTGAAGAATGAAAGAGTTGCCGCCGAAATACGCTCGCTTGCGTGCCCATCGCCATATGGGTTGTGAACGACTGCCATGGACTCCCTCATTTTCTCTGAATTCAGTACCAAATTCGTCTCGGAGACAATCTTTTCGCGGTCTGTCCCCACCAGTTTCACGGTCCCCGCAGCGACCGCCTCCGGCCTCTCCGTCTTCTCCCGAAGCACCAAAATTGGTTTCCCCAACGACGGCCCTTCCTCTTGCACACCGCCGGAATCGGTAATCAGCAAATACGCTCTTCGCATTAAATCGATGAACGGAACGTAATCTAACGGGGCGATCAAATGAACATTGGGGCGACCCGACAAGATCCGGTTCACCGCACCCATCACATTCGGGTTCGGATGCACAGGATATACGATTTCGACGTCTGGCCGCTCCGCGATGTCTCCGAGTGCTTGACAAATGCGCTCGAATCCGGCTCCAAAGCTCTCCCGCCGGTGCGCTGTCACCAAAACCAACTTCTTCGCCGGATCCAGATGGCTCCAGTCGACGCCGGATTGCAACCGGCCCTGCTCCAAACCCGCCTTGACGTGGAGAACCGCGTCAATCCCCGTATTGCCGGTGACCCAAATCCGCTCGTTGGCCACCCCTTCCCTCCGCAAATTCTCCGCCGCCCACGACGTAGCCGCGAAATGCAAATCCGCCATTCGCCCCGTTAAAACCCGGTTCAGCTCCTCCGGGAAAGGCTGCGTCAGGTCGCCCGTCCGCAATCCAGCCTCGATGTGACCCACCGTCACTCGGGCATAAAATGCCGCCAACGCCCCGCAAAAAGTGGTCGTGGTGTCGCCCTGCACCATCGCCACCTCCGGCTTCCAGCCATCCGCGCCCAGGAACACGGGCTCCAGCGCCGCCATCATGCGGGACGTCGACTGGAACAACGTCTGCCCGGGTAGCATCAAATTCAGGTCGTAATCCGGAGTAATGCCGAACGCCGCCAACACCTGATCCAGCATCGACCGATGCTGGGCCGTCACACACACCCGGACATCAAACCGTCCCGGCCGACTCCGCAGATGCAACACGACCGGACAAAGCTTAATCGCCTCCGGACGGGTCCCGAACAGAAAAAGCACACGAACCGGCATAGCTCGAACGGTCTACTTGTGCCGGTACGTAATCCGACCCTTGGTCAAATCATACGGGGACATCTCGAGCGTCACCCGGTCTCCGGCTAGAACGCGGATCCGGTTCCGCCGCAGTTTGCCGGCCAAATGGGCCAAAATCGTCTTTTCCTGGTCCAATTGGACGCTAAACAAACCGCTCGGGAATTTCTCAACTACGGTACCCGTAACTTCAATACTGTCTTCTTTACTCATTCGCCTCTCAACTCTTCAGTATAGACTCAAATTCTCGTCGTCGTGGACGATAAGTCTTTCGTCCGCCATGATTTCAATTAAGGATGCCGTCGACCAACTCGCCGTTCGGGAGCAACTCCAGTTGCGAATCACCCAGGATGCCGTTGCCGCCTATCGCCAGGCCATCGAGCAAACACAGTTGCATGTTTTTGGTTTATTCCCCCGTTCCGGCCAGGCGCAACAGTCCGCCGTCCGCCAAATCCTCCAGCAACTCGATTCCTCTCCGCCGGCACCGGCCGGCACCGTGAACTCCTGGTCGGCAGCCCTACGGGCGTTTGCTCGGGATGCCGAAACCTCTCGCGCCCACGACCTAGCCATGGTCCGCGAACTTCTCGCCATTCTCGCCCGCGCCGCGGAGGATTCCCAAGGCCAAGCGCACGCCTCCACCGCCGGCTTCGAAAAACTCAGCCATAATCTCGAGCTACTCTCCGCCGCTCCTAACCTCGAAGCCCTCCTCGAAGGACTCTCCCATCACATGGGCGACCTTAAAGCCTACGTCGTCCAGATCGTCACCGCACACGAACGGTCCACCTCCCTCCTGACCGCCGAAATGGCAAGTTTCGAAGGCCGCGTCGCGGAACTCGAAGCGCTTGCCGCCACCGATCCGCTCACGGGCATCGCCAATCGCCGAGCCTTTGAAGCCGAACTCGCCGCCGCGGTCGCTTCCGCTGTAAATTTTTCACTCCTCATGTTTGATCTTGATGGCTTCAAAGCGATCAACGATCGCCTCGGTCACGACGCCGGGGATCAAGTCCTTTGTCATTTTGCCCACGCCCTTCGCGATGATATCCGCCCGCAGGATACCGCCGCTCGGCTCGGCGGGGACGAGTTCATCGTTATCCTGCATTGCCCCCTCGCCGGCGCGTTCCGCCGGGGCGCCCAGATTCTTCAACGTCTCGAAACCCGCCACGAAGTGTTGCTTAATGGTCGCTCCCTCGCCGTTCCTATCCGAGCTTCCGTCGGCGTTGTCGAACATCGCGAGGGCGAGGATGCCGCTGCGCTTCTCCGTCGCGCCGACGAGGCTATGTATGCCGTCAAGCGCCGCCGAAAAGCCAGCCCGTAATCGCGCCTCCTGTGCTGTCGCCGGTATGATACTCTCCGATTGAGCTTTTACTTGCAGGGAAAACGCATACTTATCACCGGAGCCGGTCGCGGCATTGGAAAACGTCTCGCCATCGGTCTGGCGGCTAAGGGAGCTACCGTCGGGCTGGTCGCTCGCACCAAAGCCGAAATCGATCTTACCCACCTCGAGATTCAACATGCCGGCGGCGTCTCCCTCCGCCTGCCGGGCGATGTCCGCGAACTCGATCGCATGATTATGGCCGCCGAACGCATGCGCGCCAGTTTCGGGGGTACCGATGTACTCATCGCCGCCGCCGGCGTCCAAGGACCGATCGGCCTAATGCACGATGCCGATACCCGCGCCTGGCGCGAAACCTTCGAAACTAACGTCTTTGGCGTGATGCACGCCTGCCGCGCCGTCTTGCCGGAAATGGTCCAGCGCCGAGCCGGCAAAATCATCGTCGTCAGTGGAGGTGGTTCCCTTGCTCCCCGGCCCCACTTCTCCGCCTACGCCGCCTCCAAATCCGCCATCGTTCGCTTCGTCGAAACCATCGCCGCAGAGTATGCCGAACACAACGTCCAGGCAAACTGCCTTGCCCCCGGCGGCACCTACACCAACATGACAGACGAAATCCTCTCCGCTGGGGAAGAACGCGCCGGTTGGAAGGAGATCGAGGACGCTCGCCAAGTTCGAATGACCGGAGGCGTCCCGCTCGAAAAGCAGCTCAAACTCGCCACCTTTCTCGCCAGCGAAAACTCCAATCACGTCTCCGGTAAACTCCTCCGCTACGATGATGACTGGAAAAAACTCGCCCAAGGCTCTGTAAGTCCGGAACTGTTTACGCTTCGTCGAGTCACTAAGTCTTAGTTCGCGTTATAATAAAGGGGCCCGCATTTCTCGGCCCCAATAGGCGCACGATGTGCCATCGTCTCCTCCTTGTATTCCTCGTCCTTTTAAATTCCGGCACTATACTTTGGCCCCAACGAGTACCGGTCCTCATTGGTTCCGCCTTCGCGGCCCCCGATGCCTACCGTCTTCCTGATGGCAGCCTGGCTGGCTTTTACGTTGAGGCCTTTCAAGAAGCCGCGCGCCGAGAGGGCGTCGATGTTACCTGGAAGTTTTTTAACTCCTCCTCCGACGACGCGATGGCCTCCGGACAATTCGATCTCATCGCCGGGGTCTTTCCTACTCCGGAGCGTCGTCTCCGTATGTATCTCAGCGAACCCTGGTGGACCGTTCCCACCTACTTCGTTGTTCGCGCCGATAGCCCAGTCCATTCGGTAGCCGACCTCCGCAACCGTACCGCGGTCTACTCTGGTTCGCCGCCGCTTCCCGGCCCGCTCTCCAGCCTTCTCCCCGGGGTTAACTTCCGCGAACTCCGCTTGCCTGACGAGCGACTCGCCTCCGTCTGCGGAGGTACTGCTTCTGCCGCCTTGCTCACCCAACCTTCCCTCCACCCTTTCCGCACGCAACGGCCTCCCCTCTGCAGCAACGTATCACTGCGGCTCCTCCCCCAAAACGACGTCGAGATGAACCTCTCCGTCGCCAGCCGCTTTCCTCAATCCGCCCTTGCCGACCGCTTCCGAACCCGGCTCCGGCAGATGGCCGACGATGGCGCTCTCGGTGCCCTCGCCCGAAAACACCAAGTAAATTCCCTACCCGACGACGCCTTCACCCTCCCCTCCCCCTGGAACCCGCCGGTCTTTGTTGTCACCGCTGTCGCTTTCCTCCTTCTCGGTCTCCTCGCTTGGACTCTCTTCCGGCTCCGCGCCGCCCGGCTCCAGGCCCTCCAGGCGGCCCGCGCTAAAGAAGATTTCTTCAGCATGATGAGCCACGAAATCCGCACCCCGATGAACGCCGCTCTCGGCTACATGGATCTCCTTCTGGAATCCCCCCTCCAGACTGAGCAACGCCGTTTCGTTGAAGATATCGGGCGCGCCACCACATCCCTCCTCACCGTCCTGTCCGGCATAATCGACTATTCAAAACTCCGCAGCGAATCCCCTGTTGCTCTGGCCAATCCTTTTCTACTCGCTCCTATAATCGACGAAGTTGTCTCCACCCTCTCGCTCCAAGCCGAAGCCAAAGGCCTCGACCTCCTGATCGATGTCGATTCCAGTGTTCCGGTCCAACTTCTCGGCGACCCTATCCGCCTCCGCCAGGTTCTCATCAACCTGCTCGCGAACGCCTTAAAGTTCACCGACGCCGGTTATGTTCGCCTTGCAATCAGCTTCCGGAGCCAACTGGAATTTACCGTTACCGACTCCGGCATCGGTATCGCGCCCGCCCAGCAACAAAGCGTCTTCGACCCTTTCGCGCAAGTCGACTCTTCGGATGCCCGTCGTCATGGTGGCGTCGGACTTGGCTTGGCCATCGTCCGCTCCCTCGTCGTCGACAACATGAAGGGCTCGATTCGCCTCGAAAGTCGACTCGGTTTCGGCTCGCAGTTCCTGGTCAGCCTGCCTTTCCGCTGCGCCCAGGATAGCCCTGGCTGGCTCTCTGAACTGGCTTCCCCAAGCCGCCGACAGCTTGTCGTCGTCGCTCAAGAATCAGCCAACGCGACGCTCTTTGCAGGTTACTTTCGGCAAGTTGGGTGGGAACTTTTTCTTTTCCCCGACGCGGTCACCGCCCAGCAAGGCACTCCCCTCCGCCCCGGTTGGTGGCTCGCTGTCGACCCCGCAGCCACTCCTGACCTCGTCGCACTCGCCACCTGGGCCAATACCAATGGCGCTCAAACGACCCTGCTAATAGGCACCCTCAGCTCTCTTCGACTCGTTCCGGAAGCCGTACGCGCCCTCTATCCCGCCACCGTTCCCTGGCCCGTCACCCCTTCGGCTCTCCGAAGGCTGCTTACCGCGGAAACCAGCCTTCCTCCCGTCCATCTTGACCCTGTTCCCTCCACCTCCCTCCCCGTTCTCGTGGTCGACGATAACCCCATCAACCGCAAAGTCGCCGGTGCCATGCTTTCCCGCCTTGGCTGCACCGTCGAGTTTGCCGAAAATGGCCGCATCGCCCTGGAAAAATGCGGCCTCGCCCGCTACAGCCTCATCCTGATGGATTGCCAAATGCCGGTAATGGACGGCTACGAATCCGCGCAGCGCATTCGGGCCCTACCTGGCCAGCGCGTCCCCATTTACGGTGTCAGCGCCAGTACGGACGCCGAATCCAATCGCCGCTGCCTCGAGTCCGGTATGGACGGCTACGCCCCCAAGCCTATCTCCCTGCAGAGCCTTCGCGTTCTCCTTACGGCAATGCCACCGCACTCTGTGCCGGCGTCGTAACTCCCGGCGGCAACTCCATAATTCGAATGTTCCGGAACCGGATCTTCGCCCCTTCGCTCTCCAAACACAAGTAACCCTTTTTCTGCGATGACTTTGCGATCCCGTTCACAAACTTTCCGTTGATCGCCAGCTTAATCACCCCGTCCACCGCCACCACGTCATACGTGTTCCACTGGCCCTTTGGCAAACAACGCATCTCCACCGATCGGCTCCGCGTCCCCCGCGCCGTATCCGGGTCTGTCGTCACCCCGCCTACTCCAAACAACTCCCCGCTCACGTAGGCATCCGGCGGTGCCACCCCGTTTTTCGTATTCAGCTTCACCCAGTCCAGCTCCAGCATTTGTACCTCCACCCCATCTGGCAACCGATTTTGATCTCCCGGCCGCGCCCCGCTCCACACAAACACCCCGCTATTCCCTCCCGCCTCCGTGTGCATCCATTCAATGTGCAACACGAAATTCTCATACATCCGGTCGCTGCGCATCACCCCAATCGGCAAGCCCTTACAAATCAATTCCCCGTTCTCGACAAACCAGGTATCGGGTGCCGTGTTCACGTTGACCCAACCGGTCAAGTCCTGCCCATTGAACAAATCGCGGAAGCCGAAGGGCGGTTCCGCCGCCCAAACTATCGAGCTCATAAATAATGTCGCTAGCAGTTTCATGTTTAACTACGATAATAGGTCATGCGGCGCTTGGCTACCCTCCTCTGCTTTATCCTCTCCTGCACTTCCTCCGCCCGCTCCCTCAACCCTTCCGAATTTGCCACCCTGATCGCCGAACTCTCGGAGCCAGAAGGCTACTTCGACACCGACAATCTCATCTCCAATGAGTCTACGTTCCTCACGATCGCCGAACGCCTCCGCGCCCTTCCCCGCGGCGGCGTCTATCTCGGGGTTGGCCCCGATCAGAACTACTCCTATATCGCCCAACTGCGCCCCCAATTCGCCTTCCTGGTCGATGTCCGCCGCGGCAATCTACTCGAACATATCCTCTTCCGCAGCCTCTTCGCCCAGTCCCGCAATCGCCTCGAATACCTCTGCCTCCTCCTCGGCAGAACTCCTCCCGCCGACCTCGCCGCATGGGACGAACGGCCCCTGCCGGACCTCGTTAAATACCTTGACAACGCGCCGGCCTCGGCGTCCCTCGCGCCTCTCAAGGATCCCGGCATTCCCCTCTCGCCCGACGACCGCAAAACCATCGCCAGCTTTCACAAGCGGTTCATCGCCGACGGGCTCGATCTCCGCTTCAATAGCCACGGCCGCGAACCCCGCCCTTATTATCCCCGCCTCCGCAACCTAGTCCTCGCGACTGATGCGGCGGGTAAACCGGCCAGCTACCTAGCCCGCGAGGAAGACTTCCGCTATGTCCAACGCATGCACCACGAAAATCGCATCGTGCCCGTGGTCGCTAATCTAGCTGGAGAAAAGTCCCTCCGGGCCATTGCGGACTTCGTGCGCAAGGAAAAACTCAACCTCGCCGCCATTTATACCTCCAACGTCGAGCAATATCTATACCGGGGCAGGGAACTCGTTCAGTTCGTCGCCAATCTCCAATCCTTCCCCTCTACGCCGCAGTCACTAATCATTCGCAGTGGCATGGGCCCCTACGCTCGCGGCAACACCTACAGCGATCAACTCACCCAACCGCTCGAATCCTTCCTCGTCGATTGGAAAGCCGGACGGCTCCGGAGTTATCCCGAAATCATCCAGGCCAGCCGCCCGTAAGCTACAGCGTCAATCCGCCCCGCGTCTCCCCGCGTTCATAAACCATGCTTGCCCGGCCGACCAGCAGCGTATCCAGCCGCCCAATCGCCTTCACGTTCTTGTTTTGATACGGCAGCTGGTGCAATATATAACGCATCGCGTTAATCCGCGCTCGCTTCTTACAGTCCGATTTCACCACCGTCCACGGCGCCTCTTCCGTATCCGTATAGAAGAACATCGCCTCCTTGGCCTGCGTGTACTCCTCCCACTTTTCGAGTGATGCCATGTCAATCGGGGATAACTTCCACTGCTTCAGCGGATGCGCCTGCCGTTCCTGAAACCGCCGCCGCTGCTCTTCCTGACTGACCGAAAACCATAACTTGAATAAGTGGATCCCGCTCCTCACCAGGTTCCGTTCAAACTCCGGAGCCTGCCGCACAAACTCTTGATACTCGTGGTCCGTGCAGAAGCCCATCACCCGCTCCACCCCGGCCCGGTTGTACCAGGATCGATCAAACAACACAATCTCCCCGGCCGTCGGCAAATGCCGGATGTAGCGCTGCAAGTACCACTGCCCTCGCTCGCTCTCGCTCGGCTTATCCAGCGCCACCACCCGCGCACCGCGCGGATTCAGGTGTTCCATAAACCGGCGAATCGTCCCCCCTTTACCCGCCGCGTCTCTTCCTTCGAAGAGAATAATCACCCGCTGTCCCGTCGCCCTCACCCAGGCCTGGAGCTTCAGCAGCTCCACCTGCACCTGATACTTATTCCGCTCGTAATTCTTCCGCGACATCCGATTCTTATACGGATATGCCCCGTCCAGCCAATCCTCGGCCAGCTCATCATCCGGATCCAAGTCCTCCGGCGCCCCCTCCGTCCCCCGCTCCTGCAGCGCCTTCCGGAGAGCGGGTACCTCGTCCGGCGATGCGCCTTGCAAAATCGCGTCGATCTGCTCCCGCTTGGCCGTCGCCGCAATGTCTTCGATCGCTACCGCCTTCGCCTCCAGCCCCGAAGCAATATTTTCGTTCACGCGCTTGGTCGCCATGCTGCGGCTCTTCCGGGGAGTTCTGGTTGCCATAAAAAGGTAAAGGAGTTGTGAGCCGGTCTTGCTATCGAAAATCAAAGAAGACTGGGCGGGAATTCTTCTTCCAGCGTACTACCGTTCCACCAATGCACCTGTGTTGTCGAGCGCCAACCCATGCGCAATCGACGTAAATTCGTTCCCCGATTCAATCCGCTCCACCCCGAATCGTTCCTCAAAAATCCGCCGCACCGCCGGTACAAACGACGTTCCCCCGGTCAAAAACACCCGATCCACCCGCGTGGCCCCCAGCCGGTCCACACACCCCGCAATCGCCCGCAAATCCTCCCCAATCCACTCTTCAAAATCCTCTCGCCGCACCGTCGTCCCAATGTCCACACTCCCCTCGGCAAACCGAAACTCCGCCGCCTCCTGGCTCGACAACGCCCGTTTCGTTCGCTGCACCGCCTGATGCAGCCGATACCCCAAGTCCTCATTCACCAAGTCATACAACGCCTGCAACTTCTCCGGCTCCTCCCCCTGACCCGGCAGCGTCTTCAGTAAATGTAACGTCTCCTTCGTTCGCAAAAACGATAGATAGTGCCACCGCTCCAAATTCGCATACAGCCACACTGGCACCGGCAACCGCTTCCCCATCGACCCAATCACCGACCCCAATCCCAGTTCCGGCGAAACCACATGCCGAATCAACCGCGCATCAAAGCTGTCCCCCGCCACCCCCACCCCTCCGTTGCCCAGCAACTCCCGCTGCCCCGGCCCCACCCGCAGCAACGAAAAATCACTCGTGCCCCCTCCAAAATCGCCCACCAACAAAACCTCTTCCTTTCTCAACCGAGCCGCATAAAACGCCGCCGCCGCCACCGGTTCCATCTCGAACTCCACCTCGTCAAACCCCGCCAACGCAAACGCCTTCCCCAACCGCTCCACCGCGTACGCGTCGTCCGCCTCCGTCTCCGCCCCCACAAACCGAACCGGCCGCCCCACTCGCGCTCGCTTCACCTCCACCCCGAACTGCCGCTCGGCCTCCCCCCGTAAGTCCCGCAACAAAATTGCGATCAAATCCTCAATCGAGTAATGCCGCCCCAACACCTCTGTCGACCGCAAACTCTTACTCGCCAAAAACGACTTCAGCGACTGAATCAACCGCCCCTTGGCGTCCGCATCCAAATACTGCGTAATCGCCTCCGGACCCGTCCACCACTGCGCCCGCGCCGCCTTTCGCGCCTCCGCATACAGAATGGATCGATAACTCTCCGATCCATCCGAAAACTCTGCCAGCCGGACATGGCCCTCCACCGCCATCGCGATCGAGCAATTGGTCGTCCCGAAATCCAGTCCAACCATTACTGAGTTAACTTCACTCCCTGCGACAACTTTTCGATCCCGTCCGGATTCCACGAAAACCCATAGCCCGGCCCATCCGGAACTTGAATATACCCCTCACTATCGATCACCGGCCGGGTCAAAAACACTTCATCCAGGTAAGGCTCCGGCGTCAAATACTCCACCCACCGCCCATTCCCCGCCGCCGCCGTCAAATGCAGATCCGCCGCCAACCCCACTCCCGTATTCCACCCATGCGGCACCACCAAAATATTGTGGTCGTCCGCGTACTGCCCAATCCGGTGCTGCTCGGTCAACCCGCCCACCTTCGTCACGTCCGGCTGCAAATAGTCCACCGCCCGCCGCTCAATCCACGGCAAAAACGATTGCCGCCGCGTCAAAACTTCCCCCGCCGCAATCGGCAATCGCGACTGCCGCGTCAACTCCACATAGCCTTCTAAGTCATCCGGCCGCAGCGGCTCTTCAAACCAAGTCACTTCGTAAGCCGCCAGCATCTCCGCCGTCGTTACCGCCCACTTATACCCATGCGGCCACAACGCATCCGATCCCCCCGCGTCCACCATCAATTCGCAATCATCCCCCACGGCCTCGCGCGACTCCCGTACAATCGCCTCGTCCACCTTCCCGTTCTGCCGCCCAAACGGTCCCCAGCCAATCTTGAACGCCCGAAAGCCCCGCCCATGCGCGGCCTGCAGCTTATCCCTCATCTTCCCCGGCTCTTCCATCAACATCGACGCATACGGCTTTACCCGGCTCCGCAGCTTCCCGCCCAGCAGTCGGTGAATCGGCTGTCCGGTCACCTGGCCGAGAAGATCCCACAACGCCATATCGATCCCCGAGATCGCGTGCGTCACGCTCCCGCCCCGCCCTTGCCAAAACGTATTCTGATGCAGCATCTCCGTCGTCGCCGCCGGGTCAATCGCCGACGCGCCTTCGTACAATGGCCGCA
>JBKJLJ010000377.1:0-9154 GCA_046597015.1 Bryobacteraceae bacterium | reverse complement strand
ATCGCTCTCCCGCCGCATCACCCCGTCCTCCCGCATCGCGCCCGCCCTAGCCAACGCGGTCAACCGCTCATCCGGCCCCGAGTTCGTCAAAAAGTAAGCCAGCCGATCCGCCACCGCAAAGTCGCTCCCCGGTTCCCGCAAATACAGGAACAAATCGGAGCACAAAAACGCCTGATACCCCGCCAACATCGCCTCCGCGAACGGCTCCCGCCGGTCCAATCTAGCAAACACCAACCGCTCAAACTTCCCGATCGCTTCTTCCGGCACCGGTCCCCGCGCCGCCGCCCGTACGAACCGCCGCAGTAACCGGCCCGCCTCGCCCCGCGCGTCCGCCGGCGCTGGTGCAATCCCCAGCTCATCGAACAACACCCGATGGCTCGCCGGCGGCCAACTCGCCGACGGCAACGGCCCCTCAATCTCAATCCAGTGAAACGCCACCCCCGGCTGCCCCTCCGGCGGCATCGGCGGGTAGCGATACGCCCCGCTCTTGCCCTCCGTATCCACCTGCGGCACCGGCAACCCGTACAGCCCGTATTCCACCGTCTGTCCCGCCACCAGCGGCACCGTTGTCTCGTAAACATGCGACCCCGGCCCAATCTCCATCACGCCCCCCACCGACTTCACATCCTCCGCAATGTCATGGTTCGTCGGCCGCCGGGACCGCCACGTCATCGGCACCGCCAACTTCGCGTCGGAAACCTTGAACCCCGGATGCTGCAACACCGCCCGCGCCGAAAATCGAACTCGATACTCCCCCGCCGCGGGTGCGGCGAAGCCCCGCGGAAAGGCGCCGTACGGCCAACCCGGGGAACGAAACAGCCCCATCTCCAACGCCGGGTCCTCCTCCAACTCTTTCGATAGCGGCGTCGACCGTTCACTCGCCACGTTTACACCCTGGTTGTCCTTAATGAAGAACATCGAATGCAGCGTTCCCGTGCTCCGCAACCCGGGGAAAAGGTTCCGCCCCGACGTCCGAAACTTGGTCACCACCGGGGGCCCCGCCGAGGTCACCATCGCCTGCCGCAGCGCCGCCTCCGACGCGTCCAGGTAAGCCCCCAACTGCACCCGCGACATATCCAGCGTCTCGGAAACCTTGTTGAAGTGGTACGCCTCCCGGTCCTCCGGCAGCAGGTCCCGCACGTCCAACTGTGGCAGCCTCAAAACGTCCCGCAAAGTCTGCTCGTACTCATCCCGATTCAACCGGCGCATCGGCCCCCGCCCGCTCCGCGCCACCTCTGCCGCATCCGCCCGCTGAATCGCCGGAGCCAACCGCCGCAGCATCCCCGCCCGCTCCGCCGCCCCCATCTCCACGCCCCGCGGAGGCATCTCGCCCTTCTCGATCCGATCATGGATCCGAATCCAACGCTCCCGCACCGCCCGGTTCGACAAATCAAACGGCAACGCCGTCAGGTCCAGCCCACCCTTCGCCGCCGCCCCCGCATGACAACCCACACAACTCCGGCCCATCGAAGCCTTCAACTCCGGCGGCACCGCCTGCGCCGCCAAACAATGCGGCGTAATTATTGCCACTAGCAAAAGGTTCTTCACTGAGTCAATCCGCTGTAGCCTCATTCTACGCCCCAAGCCGCGCGTCATAGGGAACCACCTCGCCGAACTCGCGATACCCTCGCGGCGATCGCCGATCCTTCCGTCCCTCCCGCGAGGTAAAGCCGGACCTCCGCATGCCAATCGTAGCGTGGTCCCCCTGCCGAATTTCGCGCACGGGCAGCCTAGACCAGTTAAGCTCGATGGACAATAGCTCAAAGAAGAACTTCCGATGAACAACTCTCTGCTGCGCGCCTGGTGGTCCCATCGCCAGGGACTCGACGACTCCCGGACCGGCGAATCCGCCGCCACCATCCTCGCCGCCACCGGTTGGGCCCGCTCCGTCGCCGGCATCGGTCCGTATCTCACCCTCTTCTCCCGCGGCGGCCTCTCCCGCGAATCCGTCGACGCCGCCGTCGCCGCCACCGCAATCCACGAACTCCCCACCGCCCGCGGCTGTACCTACATCCTCCCCGCCGCCGACTACGCCCTCGGCCTCCAGCTCGGCCAGCCCTTCCGCGAACCCGAACGAAACATCGCCCGCAAACTCGGCGTCACCGACTCCGAAGTCGAAAAGCTCGCCCTTGCCGTCCTCGTCGCCCTCAAAAACGGTCCCCTCGATCCCAGCGAAATCCGAGACTCCGTCGGCTCCGCCGCCCGCAGTCTCGGCGAAGAAGGCAAGAAGAAGGGGATGACCACCACCCTCCCCCTCGCCCTTGGCCTCCTCCAAGCCCAAGGCCAAATCCGCCGCGTCCCCGTCAATGGCCGCCTCGATCAGCAGCGCTACAACTACACTCTCTGGTCGCCCAATCCCCTCGCCAACTGCAAACTCACTCTCGAAGAGTGCCTCATCGAACTCGCCCGGCGCTACTTCTCATGGGCCGGCCCCGCCACCCTCGCCGAATTCCAGGCCTTCTCCGGCATGAGCCAAAAAGCCTGCCAAGCCGCCCTCGCCAACCTAACGCTCGTCCCCCTCGAACCCGGCAGCCCCCGCTTCCTGCACCCCGCCGACCTCGAAAAGTTGAACGCGTTCAAAGTGCCGACGGACCCCTGCTACAAGCTGGTCAGCAGCCTGGACGCCATCAGCCTCTTGCGCCGCGACGTCCGAAATCTCCTCGCCCCCGAAGACCTCGAACGGCTCGTCCCCGGCGAAAACGGCAAACTCGCCTTGGGCGGCCTCTCCGAACTTCCCAACCACGCCATCCTCGACCGCGGCCGCGTCATCGGCCTTTGGGAGTTCGATCCCACCGCCGCCGAACTCGTCTGGCTGAGTTTCATCAAACCCAATGCCGCCCTGCAGCAGGCGGTCACCGAAACCGCGCAGTACGTCCGCGATCAGGTCGGCGACGCCCGGTCGTTCTCCCTCGATAGCCCTAAAAGTCGCGAGCCCAAGCTGCAAGCTCTACGAGCCGCCCGCTAGAAGGATTGCCATGGTCGTCGCCTGGTCCGTCCTAGCCCTCATCGCCGTCGTCCTCTACGGCAACTACTACGTCTACGATTCCATCGGCCCCATCGCCGACCTCCTGCAACAGCAGCGCGGATTCACTGATACGGAGATCGGGATGCTCAACGCCATCTACAGCCTCCCCAACGTCCTCCTCGTGCTGATCGGGGGCCTGCTCGTCGACCGTTTCGGCGCGGCCCGCGTTACCCTCTGGACCACCGCCATCTGCCTCTTCGGCGCCGCCCTCACCGCCTGGAGCCCCACCTTCGTCGGCATGGCCGCCGGCCGCCTCCTCTTCGGCATCGGAGCCGAAACCCTCAGTATCAGCTCGACCACCGGCATCGCCGACTACATCGGTGCACGCCACCTCGCCCTCGCCATGGGCGTCACCCTCGCCACCGGCCGCCTCGGCTCCTACTCCGCCGATAGGTCCCCCGAATCCTTCCCCGTAGCCTATGCCCAAGGCTGGCAACCGCCGCTGATCATCGCCACCGTTATGGCCGCCGTCTCTCTCGCTGCGGCAGTAATCTATTGGGTCATTGACCGCCGAACTCCCTCGTCCCCCCGCCCCACCGAGGGATTCCTGGTCTCCGATCTCTTCCACTTCGGGAAGGCCTATTGGTTCCTGCTCCTGCTCTGCGTTTTTTACTACGCCGTCATCCTGGCCTTTCGCAGCACGTTCTCCATCAAGTACTTCCAGCATGCCCATGGCCTCTCCCTCGCCGCCGCCGGAACCATGAACAGCTACGTCTTTCTGGCCAGCGTCGTCGCCACTCCCGCCTTCGGCTGGCTCTGTGACCGCCTCGGGCGCTACGCCCCCATGCTCGCTTTGGGTGCTTTTCTCCTCCCCGTTTCGATCGCCATCATGGCCA
This sequence comes from Bryobacteraceae bacterium, assembly GCA_046597015.1. Taxonomy (GTDB): domain Bacteria; phylum Acidobacteriota; class Terriglobia; order Bryobacterales; family Bryobacteraceae. The sequence goes on along the minus strand of JBKJLJ010000377.1, from coordinate 5,293 downwards.
TCCCCAGCTTTAGCCTATGGATTGCCACAGTCCTGCTCGGCGTCAGCTTCTCCCTGGTTCCCGCCGTCATGTGGCCCTTGGCTAGTAGGCTTGTCGCCCCGCACCGCTTCGGCACCGCCCTTGGCCTAATGTCCGTCGTGCAGAATGCGGGCATCGCGGGAGCCAATCTCGCGGCCGGTTGGCTGAATGATAGCAACGGCGCGAACGCCCTCAACCCCGCGGGCTACCAACCAATGATGTTCCTCTTCTTCGGCCTTAGCACCGCCGGCTTCGCCTGCTCCCTGCTCCTCTGGCACACCGCCGGTCGCCGCCATCAAGAAGTGGCGTAGCGTATTCGCGCAAGTCCCCCTGCGGAATCCAGCACCGAACCGCGCGCGTCAGCAAGCGGACCGGAAGCAGCCCGCGCACAAGCAACCAACCGTCCCGGCCTCCCCGGCACCAACCCCCTCCCCGTCAGCCAGCGGACCGCCACCAGCCCCGAACTTTCAAAAACAAGCACTATTTTGGCTCCCCACCGGCAACTATCGGCCACCCGCTTCGCTCTTCGCAACCTCCGCCTCCACCCGTCGCCGCCACTCCGCCGCCTTGCCCGCATCGCCCTTCGCGGTGTAAAAGCCCACCACTCGCATACCCGCTTCCTTGAAAAGCCCGCTCCCAGCCTGCTTCTTGCCGAGAGACATTCCCTCGTAGGCTTTGACCAGCAGCGGCTCAGCCTCATCCCAACGGTCCCGTTGCCCCGCTAGCACTTCACCCAATTCGCTCATCAGGCGAAACCGTTCGCCGGGATCTCCTGCCTGACCCTCCTGCGTCCCCAACGCCTCGCGGACGATCCATTCGGCCTCGGCATACTGCTTGCGCGTTCGCAGCAGGTCCGTCAGCGAACATACCGCCGACACCGTGTCCGGATGCGCTAGCCCGAAGCGCACCCGCAGCCCCTTCAGCGCTTCACGCGCCAAGTTCTCCGCGCGCTCTGGTTGCGACTTCGCATGCAGATCGGCGAGCGTCACCATCGTTGTCAACGTGTCCGGATGGTCGGCCCCCAGCACGCGCCGTTGCCCGGCATACGCCTCTTCCAATAGCCGCACTTCGTCCGCCCGCCGCCCCACTCTTCCGTACAGATTGGACAAATTCACGAGCAACCGCAACGTCCGGGGATGATCCGGCGGGTATACCGCCCCGCGCGCGGCTCGGTTCTCTTCCAGCAGCGCGAGCGCTTCGCCATGCCGCGACTGGCTCGTCAGCAGCGTGCCCAAATTAAACATAGTGATCAACGTTTCCGGATGGGGAACTCCGTTTACTCGGCGTTGAATTGCCAAAGCGCGGCGGTACAGCTCTTCGGCCAGCGGGTAGCGAAGTTGGACATGATAGGTCGCCGCCAAACTCGTCATGGTGCGTAGCGTGTCCGGATGCTCCTCGCTCAGAATCCGCTTCCGCGCCGCCAACACCTTGGTCTGCAACGCCTCGGCCTGGTCCAACTTCCTTTGCGCAAAGTAAACAGTGCCGCGGCTTTCCATCGTGCTCAACGTGCTCGGATGCTCCGCCCCAAGCACCCGCGCATAGGCCGCTTCGACTTGCCCGTACTGTTCCAGAGCCGGCTCAAATTTGCCCTGCAAGTTATACGACCGCGCCAGCGCCGCCCAAGCCTCCAGCGTGTCCGGATCCTCCGGCCCCAGGCTCTTGCGGCAATCGGCCAACAGAGCCGCGAACATCGGCTCCGAATCCCGGTAGCGGCCTTGCACAGAAACGAGCATCGCCAACATTTGCCGGCTTTGTAGCGTCAGTCGATGGCTTTCCCCCAGGGTCGCGCGCCGCAGTTCCAGCGCCCGCTGGGCCTGCTCCTCGGCTTTGGGATAGATCCCCAAACCCTGGTAGGCGTGTCCGATCGTGTCCCGTATCGCGGCGTCCACCAGCGGCTCCTGCGGGAATTTGCCCCCGATGCCGCGCGCCGCCCGGTCCAGCGCCGTTCGCACGGTCAGGTTCGCATCCGGCGGCACGTTTGGTTTAGCCTGATTGCGCGGATCAGCCTGCGCCAGCACGTCCGTGCGCAGGAAGGTGTTCACCGCTAAGGCTTCCTGTTCCGCCCGGCGGGCGCGAACCGCCAGGGATACGCTCATCACCACCGCCGCGATCAGCAGCAGCAAAAAAGCCGCGGCCACCCCGAAACTGATCCGGTTCCGCCGCACAAACTTCCGAGCTCGATAAGCGCGCGACGGAGGCGCCGCTTCCACCGGCTCCCCCGCCAGATAGCGTTCCAGATCCCGCACCATGCTGCTGACCGATTCATAACGCCGGTCGCGTTCCTTTTCGAGGGCCTTCAGCGGAATCCAGTCCAGTTCCCGGTCGAGCGCTCCGGAAGGCGTCGAGGCCGCGCTTTCCCGCCGGCGCACACTCGGTGCCACCGGCTCTTCGTCGCACACGCGTTCCAGCAACGCGTGGTAGTTCTCCTGCGCCAGGCGCTTGGCATCCAGCGGCGTCGACCCCGTCAGCAATTCGTACAGCAGCGCCCCTAACGAATAAACGTCGCTCCGCGTATCGATATCGCGCCCGCCCGCCTGGGCTTGTTCCGGGCTCATGTACTGCAACGTGCCCAGAATCACCCCAACGTTGGTCATCATCGTCTCGCCGGTCATTTCCGGGTATAGCGCCTTCGCCAGCCCGAAATCGATCACCTTGGGGATCGCGTGGCCTTCCGTCTCTTTCACCAGCACGTTCGACGGTTTAATGTCGCGATGGATCACACCCTTCTGATGGGCGTGGTGGATGGCTTGGCAGACGGGGATGAAGAGTTCGATCCGTTGCCGAACACTGAGATTCCGCTGCTCGCAGTAGCGCGTCACCGGCAAGCCGTCGACGAACTCCATCACAAAGTAGGGCAGCCCCTGCGCCGTGGCACCCGCGTCCAGCACTTGGGCAATGTTCGGATGGTCCATCAAGGCTAGCGCCCGGCGTTCCCCTTCAAAACGGGCAATGATGGCTTTCGAGCCCATGCCCGGTTTGATCACCTTTAACGCCACTTCGCGGCGGAGCGGCGTTTCTTGCAGCGCTAGGTACACGGTCCCCATCCCGCCCTCTCCGAGTAGGCGCAATATTTTATAGGGTCCGATCGCCTCGATCTGCTGCTCGGACGGTGTCAGAAAATCCTTGGCCCGTTCGTGGTTGGCCAGCAAGAGGCCTACTTCCGCCCGCAGCGTTTCATCGCCGCCGCAGGCTTGCGTCAGGTAAGCGTCTCGCTCGCCCGCCGCAAGCTCCAGCGCCGCGTCGAACAGTTCGCCGATCCGCTCGTACCGTTCCGGAGTCATGCCGCCGGGCTCAACTGTTGATAAAGCCACGCCTGCGCCATGCGGAAGTCGCGCCGCACCGTGCTGACGGAAGTCCCCATCACCTCAGCCGTATCTTCCAGGCTCAGCCCACCAAAAAAGCGCAGTTCAATCGTACGAGCTTGGCGGGGATTAAGTTTTTCGAGCGAGTCCAAGGCGCTATCCAGCGCTACGACATCAGCGCTTACCGGCTGTTGCGCCGCCACCTCGTTCGCCTCGGATAGCGACACCCGCACAGCGCCCTCACCCCGTTTCAGCGTGTTCTGCTCCCGTGCCGATTGCACCAGAATCCGCCGCATCAACGTCGCCGAAACTCCGTAAAAATGCGCCCGGTTCTGCCATTGGTCCGGCTGCCATTCCAAGAGGCGCACAAACGCCTCGTTCACAAGCGCACTCGGCTGCAGAATATGTCCAGGCCGTTCCCCCGCCAGGTAGCGTTGGGCCAGACCGTGCAGTTCGCCGTACACAAGAGGTGTCAGGCGGGACAAAGCCTCACCGTCACCCCCTCGCCAAGCGGACAACATACGAGTGATTTCAGAGGGTGTGGACGAATCCATCGCAAGTTTCAATGGTAACATCCCAAATAAACACTATTTTCACTTCCTGAACACTTTTCAGCCGATATCTCCCTTGTCTCTATAGGAACCTTTTATGTCAACTTTTATTCGATTCTGTATCGCGAGTCTCCTGGTCCTGACCGGCCTTTGGGCTCAGACCGACTACACCTTCTCCGACGGCGGCCGCAAAGCCGGCTACCTCCTCTCGCAGGATGAAGTGTTTAGCCGCACCACCGCTGTAAACTCCGCGCGCGGCGTCTCCTCCTGGGGCGGCGGCCGGCTCTTCCAGCTCGATTCGCCTACCTCCGTCAACAAGCTACGCGCTGCCCGTTCCAACCGCAGCGCCATCCTCCCGGTCTTCTACGATAAGTCAAACCTTCCGTCGGCGGAAATTCTCGCCGCCCTCACCCCCGCCGAACGAGCCAAGCGCCGCGATGGCGCTCGCCGTCTGATGACCGCCAAACTCCTCGTCCATATGGATGCGGCCCGTTATAGCGAACTCGCCGCCACCCAGCCCACCGCCGCCGAAGCGAGCCTGGTCAAAGGCTGGATGCTGGTTGCTTATCCAGACGCTTACGCGGCGCTCGATGCCGCCGATTGGATGGCGAAAGCTGGCGGTTGGGAGTTCACTCCCGTCTTCGCCCGCGAATCGTTCGTGCGCCAAACCTTGAAGCGCCAAGTCAACGATCCGCTCTATCCGAAGCAATGGCATCTCGATAACAGCTCCCCCTTCAACATCGGCATGAAAAATGCGTGGGATCAGGTTACCGGCAAGGGAACCAACATGGTGGTCATTGACGACGCTCTCGAAATCAAGCACGAGGATTTCACGAACGCCTATCCGCTGGAATCTGGCTATCATCGCAATTTTAAGGATGACGGCGCGCCCAACGACCCCTCGCCGATGAACGCGAAGGAGAATCATGGTACCTATTGTGGCGGCCTCGCCGCCGCGGCGGGATTCAACAATACTGGCGTGACAGGCGTCGCTCCGGAAGCCCGGGTGATGGGCATACGCTTTGTAGGCGGCGCGGTCTCTGAGGAAGCGGGCGGGCTCGCCCTCGCGTGGCAGCCGGAAGGCATCGTCACGCACGTCTCCAGCAACAGTTGGGGTCCGTCGGATGACGGCAAAGACGACGGCCGCGCTAGTGCCCTGCAACTAGCGGGTATCGAGAAAGGTGCCACGACCAACCGCAACGGCCTAGGCACCGTTTACGCCATCTCTGCTGGGAACGGTCGCGACAGCGCCGACGACGCAAGTTATGATGGCGGCACCAGCAGCCGTTTCGGCATCGCCGTAGGTGCGGTGGGGCGCGATGGCAAGCAAAGCTCCTACTCCGAAAGCGGTATGTCGGTGGCCATCGCCGCGTTTGGCGGCGAATTCCAACCGCCCACTGTCCTCTGGAGCACCAACACTTC
>JBKJLJ010000342.1:0-6199 GCA_046597015.1 Bryobacteraceae bacterium | reverse complement strand
GATCCGCACCAGCACGCATCATTACGACCAAGCTTCGGCGTCTCTCTGCGAACGGGCTCCAAGTCCGGCATATCCATGAGGTCTTCGAGTTCGTCGAAGCCATAGGGCGAATCGTCGGACGACAAGGCGCGATCCCGCACTACGTCCTCGAAGCTCAACGCCAGGAGCTGTTCCCCTTCTAAGCTCGTCTCGAACCGATCCCCCATCCCGGCGTACATCTCCAGATGCCCGAGAGCGTCGTCACGCAGCACCTCTTCTCCCATCCTTTGCATCCGGTCGCCTTCCTCCCAACTCTCCCGGCGTCGCAATTCGCGCTCCAGCAACACCATGAGGTAGCCCGCGTCGGGCTCGTCCGCGATGGCTTCCAACCCTTCGGTTAAGGCGAGGAGAGCATCCGTTACTGGCTGGCTATCCGGCAGGGTCGCCAATAGATCCGCCGCCACCGTCCGCCACCCCGCGGGCTGCCCGACAACGGTATTCCGCAGTAGTTCGAACACGTCCTCCGGGTATCGCCGCAGCAGTTGGACGAGCGCCCACTGCGCATGAGTAGCCAGGTCGGTCTCTTCCTCCGCCGCCATCTCCACCAGGTCTGGGACCAGCCTCGCATCGCCTACGTTGCCCAGCGCGGCCACGAGCAGGATCAGCGTTTGCTTGTCCGTCCGACCTGGTTCGCGCAGCGCGTCGCGAGCCGCCCCGAGCATGACGGGCGCAAACCGGGCTGGGTCAGCCTGCAACCGCGACAAAGCGGTTCTTTTAGTTGTAGCTAGCCCCCGCGTGACCTCCAGAAATCCAACCAGGACATCAAACGGCTCAGACAAGGGGTCGCTTGCGATTTCGGGCCCCATCTTCTTCCGCAGAACTTCGGCCTCATTCTCGATCCTCCGCAGCAATCCCCGCCCACCACCCCACTCCGGATACTCCCGCTCCAGCAACGCCCGATCCGGCGGCGAAATCTCCTCGCTGACCAAAAGCACGCGCAGGGCTAGCCAACGGAGCTTCAAAACCATCCGGGACGGCCCGTCGGTCTCTTCCATAACCTTCGCCAGCAGGAAGTACGTCGCCGGCCGCAGCGGCTGCAGGGTCAGGGCCCGCCACAGTAACTCCTTCGCCCGCGACGCATCCTCGGCCCGCAGGGCCAGCTTTGCCTCCAACAACGACGCCGTGGCATCGAAAGGGTCGAGTGCATGAAAAAGCGGGGCGGCATCCTCTTCGGAGTACCGTCCCGCTTTTAGGTCGTCATTCAGTTTTTGCCAGTCTAACCTGAGGTTTTCGCTGCGAAGGAGCATCCGTCCATTTTAGCCAGTCTCAGGCTTTGTTCAGCATCGGACGTAGCGCCAAATTGATCACGACCATCAAAGCGCTCACCGCGGGCAGCACGAGCAGCGCCGTCCCCAACTTCGCCGGATCGTCACCGCCTAAGGCGCCGATAATCCGCGAACTCACCGCCAGCCCGACCCAGCCGAACGTGATCACGATGCCCATCGCCGTCGCCGTACTCTTCGGGAACGCATCGCCCACCATGCCCAACGTGGTCGGGAACACGGGAGCCATGGCAATGCCCGCCGCAAACACCGCTATCCAGGCGATCGTCGGGTCCGAAGTGTTCAACATCAGGTACGTGGTTACCAACATCAGCGCCGCGCTCGCTAGCGTCACCGTCGGTGCCGCAACCTTGATCAGGATCCGCGAAACCACCACCCGGCCGACCAGAATGCCGAAAGCGAACCCGCTGCCGACGATGTTCTGCGCTTGGTTTTCCGTGAGTCCGCGCGAGATCAGATACTTCGCCAACCAGTTCCAAACTCCGATCTCCGCCGCCACGTAAAGGAACAGAAAAGCCGCCAGTAACCACAACACCGGCTGGCCCAACATCGCGCCCGCCCCTTCAAACATCGGGCCGCTGGCACCCTTCGGAGCCGGCATCGGAGTCGTCATGTGCACGACAAATGTCACGGCCGCTAACCCCGCCGCCAACCAACACAGCATCTGTGCGTCGTTGTTCACAAGGTTGGCCGCGATCAGCGGCGTCGCCATGCCCCCCAACCCAAAGAACAGGTTCAGGAAGTTTAACGTCGAACTCCGCCGCTCTTCATTCACGTCCCCGGCCAGCGCGTTGGCCGCCGTCACCAGAATGCCGCCGCCCAAGCCGAGCACGAATACCCAGCCGACGCGTTCGTTGTAGCTCGAAGTTCCGGGCAGCATGAACAGCGAAATCGCGATCAGCGCAAGCGCCGTCACGAGAGCAACCTTCTTACCCTGCTTATCGATAATCGGGCCTGCCGATAGCGAGGCGATAATCATACCGATCGCCTGCGCCAGAGCTATATTTCCGCTCTCTTCCGGCGTCAATTTGAACGACGCCAACAACACTCCCAACATCGCCGCGATCACGCCATATACAAAAATTGCGAGGATCGCCGCAAATACTATCCGACCGGAATTGTTCTGTGCCAAGTTGGTTTCCTTATTATGCGAACCGGTGCTTCTGGGTTTTCGTATCCCACAGCACTCTCTTTCCACTACGGTACGAAAGCGTCGCCAAATGGCCCGAAATCGCCGCTTGTTGCCCGACTTCGACCGGAGCGATCACCTTGCCATTTGTTTTGATCGCGTTGATCAAATCCGCCACGTGCGCCTGCACGGCTTTCAGATCGTTCTGCGGCTTGTCGTCGGTGAACTCTTCCCGCGCCGCCACATGGGCCGGAGCCTTGCCACCAAACTTCTCGGTATAGAACTTCAATTGCTGCCGATTCGTCACTTCAATCGTGCCTTCGTTGCCCATGAACTGCTCGCCGTAGCCATACTGCACGTTGCCGAAATAGCAGGAGTAGTTGATGTGGAACTTATCCGGGTACTCGTATATCGCGCTCAACGTGTCGGGCACCTCCCGGTCGTCCGGCCCTTCGGCCCAACGGTAAATCCCGCCCGACGCGGCACACGACAAAGGCTCGGTCTTCCCGCAAACGAAATTCGTGATGTCGGTCTGATGAACGAGCAGGTCGGTCGAAATGCCGCCCGAATAGTCCCAATAAAGCCGCCACTGATAGTAGCGCTGCTTGTCGAACGCCCGGTTCTTCGCGGTTCCTAAGAACCTCTTCCAATCTGTGTTCTTCTCGTCCGCTTCGGTCGGAATCGCGTAGCGCCACGCTGGATTATCGGGCAGGGAGTTCCGATACCAGAACGCGCGCACATAATGTACTTCGCCGATCATGCCCTTGGCCACCATCTCTTTCGCCTTGATGTAGAGCGAATTCGACCGGTTCTGGGTACCCACCTGCACGATCTTGCCGGCCTTTTTCGCCTCGCGGACGATATCAGCGCCTTCCTCGATCGTATGCGCTAACGGTTTTTCGAGGTAAATATGCTTTCCCGCCCGCAGCGCCGCAATCGCCATCTCGTGGTGCAAATGCTCCGGCGTCGTGATAAACACTACGTCGATCGACTTATCCGCCAGCACTTCTTTGTAGTCGACGTAGGTCTTTGGGGTGTTGCCGCCCTTGGTCTGAACCTGGTCTTTACCCTTGTTCTTGTTCCCTTCGAAGGTGTCGCAGACAGCCGTCACAACGACGCTTTCCGGCACCGCCGTGTACATCTGCGTCATCACGTGCATCCCACGGCTGCCCGTGCCGATCCATCCGACGTTCAACTTCTCATTCGCTCCCAGTGCCGGCAACACCGCAGGACCGGCCGCCAATACGCCCAGCAGTGCCCGGCGCGAAAGTTCTTTTTCCATATCTGCTCCTTACGAACTCACCAGAATATCACTAGCGCGAATGCGCAACACCGCGGAAAACCGCGTTCAGAAAGAAGATGTTCATCCCATCCAGGTAGCCTCGGAAGTTCGGATCGTTCGTGAAACCAATCACGTGCCCTCGTCCTTCGCGCTGCACCATCACAAGCGGCTTGTACGCCATCTGCTTCCGGCTCTCTTCCCACATGTACCCGCTCGCCACCAACTTGTCAGCCCCTTCGAAGTAAGCCACGTTCGTCCCCGCATTCAGCTTCAACGGGCTAAACACCGTCCTACCCTGCACCAGCGCCGTCACCGTCGCCGGCACCCCGGCCGTCAGCCAATGGTCCGGATCCGTCTTCGCAATCCCCAAAATCCCCTGCACCGCGTCCAACTGGTCGTTTTCGGGCTCAATCGCTTTCAGGAAATCGGCCTCGGCGGCCAAAACCTTTCCCGGGACGCGTCCGCCGGCGTCCGGCTTAGCTGGGTCCACCTTCTTTTCTACCGCCATCGCCTCCCGCGCCGTGGCCAGCAGCCCGACGCGCACATCCGCCAGGAACTCGACGCCGGCTTCAATGCCGATCACCGTCCCCCCGTTGGCCACCCACTCCTTCAACCGACGAATCGCCCCGGCACCCAAAGCCGCGGCGTAGTCGCCAGTCGCATCCGGCAAAATCAGCACGTCAAACTTGCTGAAATCCGCCAGCGCCATCGAAGCCACCCGCACGGCCGTCACGGGATAGCCGTATTGCCGCTCCAACATCCACTTCGCCGCCCCGGCCGAATTCGCCGACACCGGCCGATCCCAGGCCATCGCAATCACCGGCTTTTTCATCACGTTTGCCGCCCGGCTTCCCAGGTTCACCCCACTTTCCACCCAGCCCGAATCCGTCGCCACGATCTCGGCGTAGCCTTGCGCCTTTACGACCAACTCATGCACGATTCCGGCGTTTTCTTTGACTTTCACGGCCAAAGTTCCCCGGTCAAACGTCCGCCCGTTCTGCACGAACGGCTTATCCACCGAATGCACCTTCAACCCCGCCCGCAGCGCCGCCGTCAAAAACGAACCCGCCGCCTGCGTGCCCCAGGGAACGAGATATGCCAACTGCGCCTTCGCCGGGACCGCCGGCTTCGGCCGCGCTCCCGTGAAGGGCGTCGATCCACCCGGTAAACTCGTCACCGGAATCGACTCCACACCATACAGCAGGGGCAGGCTCCATGCCGTCACGTCGTAAATCTCATCGCCCAGCTTCTTCTTCCGACGGCGCTCCTGTTCCTTAGCGAAATCCGTCTCCAACGCGACGTCCTTATCCAGCATCGTCCGGATCAACCGCTTCGCCGGCTGCGCCAGGCTCACGAGGTAGCTCCCATCGGGCGCCCCGCTCGCCCCACTCGACAACTTGCCGACCTCGACGCCCTGCGTCACCAGAGACTCCGCCAGCTTATCCGCCGCGCTGCCGTCTCCCTTCCGCGACAAAATGTAGCCCTTCACCGGCTCCGTCCGCCCTTCTTCAATCGCCGTCTTGCGATACGCCCAGAAGTTCTCGAGCAACTGCGTCCGGTACATTGCCGCGGCCTCCAACGTCGCCACCGACGTCACGAAATGCCGCTTTACGCTCTCCTGAAACGTGTAGGCCGAACCGTCCAGCCGGTTGTAGAGCATCCCCCGCACCGAAGCGTTCTCATAGGTCATGGCGATCGTCCCGTGATAGGCCGGCCAGCTCGCGCCATATCCAGGAAAAAACGCGTCGTAAACCTCGCGCGTGAAGTAGCTGTACCCCATCTGGTCAAAATACTTGGCGTTGTTCTTGCCGAACCAATCGAGCGAAGTCTTCTGTTCCTTCGTCAAATGCGGATTGAACGGAATCGCCTCCGGCGCAAAGTAATAGGACGAGTCCGAGCCCATCTCGTGCAGATCCACGGCCACCACCGGGAACCATTGCAGCAACATCTTGATCCGGCCGACTGTCTCCGGCTGCGTCAGGGCAAACCAATCCCGGTTCATATCGAACAGGTAGTGGTTGCTGCGGCCGCCCGGCCACGGCTCATTCCGCTCCGCGGCCACTACGCTGCCATTGGCCTCCAAGCCATACGCCTGCTCGAAGTTGTTCACAAACCGCGTCCGCCCATCCGGATTCTGTAGCGGATCAATCAGGATCACCGTATTCGCCAGGACGCTATCCACGAGTTTCTGGTTGCGCGCCGCCAGCAAATGATAAGCCGTCAACATCCCCGCATCCGAGCCCGACGGCTCGTTCCCATGCACCGTATAGCCCAGCCAGACGACCGCCGGCAGCCCGGCCATGATCCGCTTCGCATCGGCGTCGGACGTCTTCCGCGGGTCCGCCAGCTTCTGGATGTTGACCTGAATTGAAGCCATCTTCTTCTGGTTCGCTTCACTGGCAATCACGGCGTAAAACAGCTTCCGTCCTTCCCAGCTCCTGGCATTCTCCACCACTTTCATCCGGC
>JBKJLJ010000998.1:0-6046 GCA_046597015.1 Bryobacteraceae bacterium | reverse complement strand
GCCATCCTCCTATTTGGTCACTTTGCTGCGACGTTCCTGATCCTACTGTCCCGCGGAAGTAAGCGAAGCCTCAACGTACTGCGGTTCATTACGGTCTGGATTCTCTGCATGCATTATGTTGACGTCTACTGGCTTGTAATGCCGAATTTTGCCAAAGCCGGTATCGCCCCTCACTGGATGGACCTGGCTTGCTTTGTCGCGGTGATGAGCACGCTGTCCTTGGGCTTCTGGTGGCGACTCCGTTCGGCGGCCATCGTTCCAGTCGGCGATCCCCGGTTCCAGAAGGGTTTGGAGTTCCAAAATGTCTAATCACGCACCCAAGAATCTGACGCCTGAAGAATTGGCGGAGATGGGATTTGATCGCACCGAAGTGCAAACTATCCCTGTTGTCGTCGTTACCGTCTTGATTGTTGGATTCATTGTAGCCGTTTGTATCGGCTGCGCCATCTATTACAATAGCTTCCGCGATGCGCAGGTTGAGCGGCTTCAGTTGGAGCCCGTTTCTAAGGATTATGTTGAGCTCCAATCGCGCGAACAGAAGCATCTCAACACGTATGGCACTATCGATAAGGCCAGCGGTACGATTCGCATCCCGATCGATAAGGCCATGGAATTGGTGGTTGCAGAGTCGGCCCCCGGGGCAAAGTGGAAGTTTCCCACGAACGTCTACGCGGTGAAAAAGCCCGAAGACGTCGCCGCAGCAGCCGCCCCCGCGCCCGCACCTCCGGCAAAGTAAGTTTCGATTGAAAGCAATGCGCATCTCTTCCCTCATCTTCGTGGCCTTGGCAGTCGGCTCTCTTCGCGCCGCTGCTTCGATTCCGCAGGAGTTGGAAGGGGTGGGCGTGGAAGAGAAGCTCGGAACTGCTCTCGACCAGAATCTCGAGTTTGTAGGAGAGAATGGGCGTCCGGTTCGCCTCGGACAGTTGCTCAATCAAGGCCGCCCGGTCATTCTCAACTTCGCCTACTACTCCTGTCCGATGCTCTGCAGCATGGTTCTCAATGGCTTAACCTCCAGCCTGCGAGAACTAACCTGGACCCCGGGCAAGGAATACGACATTGTCACTCTTTCAATCGACCCGAGAGAAATGTACCAGTTGGCCGCCAGCAAGAAGCAGGCCCAGTTGGTCAGTTTCGACCGCCCCGCTCCCGGGTGGCACTTCCTGGCCGATTACAACGACAACGCAAAAAAGTTGGCCGAACAGGCTGGATTTCACTACCGATGGGACAAACAGCGCGAGCAGTATGCGCACAGCGCAGCCCTCGTACTCTTGACGCCCGACGGAAAAGTAGCCAGATATCTTTACGGCATAAAGTTTAAGTCCTTTGATCTTCGGCTCGGCCTGACAGAAGCCACCGAAGGTAAAATGCGATCGACCGCGGATCACTTGTTGTTGTACTGCTTTCAGTACGATCCGCTTGCGAGGAGCTATGTCATGGTCGCCCGCAACATCATGCGTGGCGGTGGAGCTCTCACCATCTTCGTCATGGGCGCAGCCCTAATGCGTCTTTGGCGGAAAGAGCGAGACGGTTTTCAGCAGTCGCCCCCTCCGGGGCCGGTTTCATAATTAAGGAAGGCAATATGGATTCCATCAGGCATTGGATGCTTGGCCCACAGGGAAGCGCACACGCGAATGATGTAGACGTGCTCTACATGTTCCTGGTTTGGCTAAGTGTCTTCTTTTTCGCACTCATTGTTTTTCTGACGGTGTATTTCGCTTGGAAATACCGCCGAACTAAAGAGGGGGTACTCACCCCGAACATCTCTCACAACCTGGCGCTTGAGCTTCTATGGAGCGTAGTGCCCCTCATCATCGTCATGGGCATCTTCTTTTGGGGATTTAACGACTACGTCCGAGCCAGTGTGGCACCCAATGACGCAATCGAAATTCACGTCACCGCCAAAAAATGGCTCTGGACCTTCGAATATGCCGACGGGACTCGCACCATCGGCAATCTTCACGTTCCCGTGAATCGTCCCGTCCGGCTCATCTTGACGAGCGAAGACGTCCTCCACGACTTCTACATCCCTTCGATGCGCCAAAAAAACGATGTCATCCCCGGTCGCTTCGTGGAACTCACCTTCACCCCGACTGTCGCCGGTCGCCACCAGGTTTTCTGTGCCGAGTACTGTGGCAAGTCGCATTCGGACATGATGGCCAACCTGTTCGTTGATTCCCCCGAGGTCTACCAAAAGTGGCTCGAAGAGGGAGATCCTGAGCTCCAAACCATGCCCCCCGTCGAAGTGGGAAAGATGGTGTACGAGAATAAAGGATGCAACTCCTGCCATAGTATTGATGGCAGCAAGAATACTGGCCCGTCCTTCAAAGGGCTGTTTGGCCGCGTCGAAAAATTCACCGACGGCAGTTCGATCACTGTCGACGAAAACTACATTATGGAATCGATCAACAACCCGCAGGCGAAAATCGTAGCCGGCTACGAACCGGTTATGCCGACCTTCCAAGGTCTGCTGCGCACCCCGGAAGTGCGGGGAATCATCGCCTACATAAAGGAATTGAAATAAGGAAAGGGGGTTTCATATGGCTGACACAATAACTGCACCACACATCAGCGGCCACGCCGATCACCATGATGTTGATTATCTACACGACGGCAAAGGTCTGAAATCCTGGCTCACCACGGTTGACCATAAACGGATCGGGGTCATGTACCTTTGGTCCATCCTCTTTATGTTCTTCTTGGGCGGCGTTTTCGCCATGTTGATCCGGTTGGAACTCTTGACGCCGAAACAGACGATCATGAGCGCGGAAACCTACAATAAGGTCTTCACCCTCCACGGCGCCATCATGGTGTTCCTGTTTATTATTCCCTCGGTTCCCGCTGCTTTAGCCAACTTTGTTCTCCCGCTCATGCTCGGGGCCAAAGACGTCGCTTTCCCCAAACTGAATCTGTTCAGTTGGTACATTTACATGGTCGGAGCCTTCCTTGCCGTTGGCGCCATGGTGACCGGCGGCGTGGATACCGGTTGGACCTTTTACACCCCTTATTCGACGACCACCGACGGTAGCGTTGCTCTGATGACCTTCGCCGTTTTCGTACTAGGTTTCAGTTCCATCCTTACCGGAGTGAACTTCGTCGCCACCATTCACAACCTTCGCGCTCCCGGCATGGGCTGGTTCGATATGCCCCTTTTCTGCTGGGGCATCTATTCCACCGCTCTGATCCAAGTTTTGGCCACTCCCGTTCTCGCGATCACCCTGCTGCTCCTGCTCATGGAGCGCACCTTCGGCATCGGCATCTTCGATCCGAAACTTGGCGGAGACCCGGTCCTGTTCCAGCACTTCTTCTGGTTTTACTCCCACCCTGCCGTCTACATCATGATTCTTCCGGGCATGGCGATCATCTCCGAAATTATTCCGACGTTTTCGCAAAAGACGATCTTCGGCTACCGCGCCATTGCGTTCTCTTCGGTTGCCATCGCGCTGGTCTCGTTCATTGTTTGGGGCCATCACATGTTCACGTCGGGTCAGTCCCAATTGGCCTCGGCGATCTTCTCCTTCATCACCTTCTTTGTCGCCATACCTTCGGCCATCAAGACCTTCAACTGGATCGTGACCATGTATAAAGGCTCGGTAGCCTTCAACGCTCCGATGCTCTACGCTCTCAGTTTCTTGCTGCTGTTCGGCATCGGCGGACTAACGGGTATCTTCCTCGGTGCCGTCTCGGTAGATATCCATCTCCACGATACCTACTTCGTCGTCGCTCACTTCCATTACGTGATGATGGGCTCCACTGTCATTGCCTTCCTTGGTGGCCTCCACTATTGGTGGCCGAAGATGTTTGGCCGCATGTACAACGAGTCGGCAGCCAAGGTGGCTTGCGCTCTCGTCTTCATCGGCTTCAACACCACCTTCCTGCCCCAGTTCGTTCTCGGTAGCCGCGGCATGCCGCGCCGTTACTACAACTACCTTCCCGAGTTCCAATTCCTACACCAGTTGTCGACTGTCGGCTCCTGGATTCTTGGCCTCGGCTTCTTGATCATGGCCGGTTACCTGTTTGCCTCGCTCCGCAAGAAGATGGATGCCCCGGCTAACCCGTGGCACAGCCGTACCCTGGAATGGCAGACATCGTCGCCGCCTATTACCCACAATTTCCACGAAATTCCCACCATCGGCGGCGGTCCTTACGACTACTATCGCCCCGTTGGCAAGGGGAGGAATGCATGAGTTCTCACTCATCTGAGGTGGCGGAACACCGCTTCCGCCAGCACCACTTTGTAACCGCTGATCAACAGTTGGATACGTCCAAGACCGGGATGTGGCTTTTCCTGGCCACCGAAGTCTTGATGTTCGGCGGCCTCTTCGTCGGCTACGGCTTGATGCAGGGCGTCTATCCCGATGCTTGGGTTGCCGGCCACCATCACCTCGACAGAGTCCTCGGGGCCGTCAATACCGTTTTCCTGCTCTGCTCGTCCTTCTCAATGGTGATGGCCGTTCATTACGCATCGACCGACCAGAAGTCCAAGACGGTGATGAATTTGGGGATCACCCTCGCCTTCGCCTTCGCCTTCTTGGTTATTAAGTACATCGAGTACTCGCATAAATTCCACGAAGGTCTGTTGCCCGGTCGGTATTTCCGTCTCGCCGAGGTCGGCGGGCCTCCTCAGCAGGCGATGTTCTTCGGCTTCTATTTCATGATGACCGGCATTCATGGCTTCCATGTTCTCATCGGCATCATCCTGATAGCGTGGCTGATGGTTCGCGCCAATCGCGGAGACTTCTCGAGCGCCTACTACACCCCGGTAGACCTCATCGGTCTCTACTGGCATTTGGTCGACCTTATCTGGATTTACCTCTTCCCCTTACTCTATTTGATCAGCTAGGAACCCCATGAGCGAACAAGTCCATCCCAAATCCCATTCTCCGCTGCCGTACCTGTTTACTCTCATTGCCTTGCTAATCTTGACGGCCGTGACCGTTGCGGCCTCCTACGTCAATTTTGGCTCTTCCACCGTAAACGTGATCGTGGCCATGCTCATCGCTACGCTGAAAGCCTCCCTCGTCGCCCTCGTCTTCATGCATCTCCGTCATGACAAGCCCTTGAACTCCATCATCTTTGTGAGTTCTTTGATCTTCCTGGGGATCTTGCTCGGCTTCTGCATGATTGACGTCGACTCGCGAGAGAGGGTATATCCCACCGGCCTCCGCCAGGTGGATCCGCCGGCCGGCGCGGCTAAGGCTGCTCCCGCGCCCGCCGCACCAGCTCCCGCCCATCACTAACCCCAATAAGAAAGGCGGAACCTCACTGCTCCACTTCGATACCCTGTAAGTGTGCATCGGTTCTGTCTTTCTGTTTTCTTGGCCCTGCTCTCGCCTCTCCTGTTCTCTCAATCGACTACCAGTACAGGAGCCGTAGAAGGGATTGTCCTTGATGCCAGCGGTGGGATAGTCCCTAATGTTCGAATTTCCCTGCGTCTGGAAGGCACCGGGTTGGACCGCGCCGTCGCTACCGATCGCACCGGTCACTTCGCAATTCGCGGCCTCGCCGTCGGTACTTACACCCTGCATCTCTCGGCCACCGGCTTTAGTGACGTCCGAGTCAAGCCGTTCTCTGTCTCGGTCGGCCAGATCGTCACCATGCGCTTCGACCTCGTTCCGGCCGGCGTCGCCAGCCAACTCGAAGTCCGAGAAGAACCCGACTCGATCGACGTCACCGCCTCTTCCTCCAGCGCCACTCTCGGCTACGAACGGATCGAAGAAGCGCCCGCCCGCAGCCGCAACTACCTGAACTTCATTCTCGCCGCCCCCGGTGCCGCACCTACAGCCGGTGCCAGTTCGCAACGAACCATGACCGGCACCCGTTCCCCCCTCGGAGACAGTGGCTTCACCTTTGGCGGCATCCGCCCTCGCAACAACGGCATTCAAATCGACGGCCTCGACAACCGGGACGAGACGACTGGAGGCAACCGGGTCGCCGTCGGCCTCGAAATGGTCCAGGAGTTTCGCCTCTCTGGCGTTGCCGTCGGCGCAGAATCCGGCGGGGCAGCCGGTGGCCTACTCAACCTCGTTACCCGTTCCGGAACCAACCT
>JBKJLJ010000843.1:0-4631 GCA_046597015.1 Bryobacteraceae bacterium | reverse complement strand
GCGATCACATAAACAACCAGATAACCAAACAATTGGAGGCTAGCCGCCACGAACGGCCACAAAATCGCACCGTTCTCGATACGTCGCAATCCCTGCAGCGCCAGCCAGACGCCCATTACAAAAACAGGCGGCACGACCCAGTCTCCAAACGTCAGTAGGCCTTCGACAATACTCCAAAACACCATCGTATACCGCGACAAATCGGCCATCCGGGCTCCCATCGAAGCCGACTTCCCCGCCGCGATCAAGTCGTTCGCCGGCGCAAAGTGAAACTTGAAATGCCCCAGAAAAGCGAGCACCAGCAGCATCCCGAACAAAGCGGGCCCTAAGAGACGGATACGCTGCAGAAACTCCGACCGGCTCCGAATCACCAGGCAAAACGAAAGCACGAAGATGCCACAAAACATCAGTCCTTCGTTCTTGGTCCAAGCCGCCATCCCCGCGTGAAGCCCCGCCAGGAAGGCCAGGGGACGCCCCTCTGCAGCCTCTAACGCCAACAGACCAAGCGCCACGGATGCCAAAAAAAAGTACGCCACCGGGACGTCAGCGTAAAGCGCTCCCGCGTTGCGGGTCAACAACGGCGTCCCCGCTAGCACTAAGCCCGCCGTCAAACCCAGCGTCGTCGAGCGCAAACGAGCCAGGGCCAGCAACACAACCACGAACGCACTGCCCAAAAACGAGATCGCGACCGCCGCCGCCAGCCACTGCTCCTCCCCTCCGTTCCACGCCCACAGCCCCGCTACCGCCGACGGAACCAACAACGGATAGTCCAAGTGGGACCATTCCATCAACGGATTGAACGGCGCCCCCGCCTCCACGCCCCGAAACAGAAACCGGGCCCGCATGTCCCAAATCGACCAGGCGTCCCATTCCCCGTGCGGGGACGCCACTACAATCATCAGAACCGTAGACAGCGCGATGCCGGCCACAATCAGAAACAACACCCAGAGCCAAACCGGCGCCGATTTTCTGGACCAAACTTCGGGTGCGGCACCTCCGCCCCGCCACCACGCGCCCGCCGACAGAACCAACGTCAAAGCAGCGAAAACACCCACCGCCACGCCGTTTCCCTGTCCCAGTACCAACCGGGCCGAGAAGTAAACGAGGGAAAGCAAACCCAACCCCACCGCCGGCGATAAGGCTAGACGCAACGGATCATGCGCGCTCCACTGCCGCGGTGCCGTCCAGACCGCCCGCACGGTGCAGAAACCAGCCAGGATACAGAGAAGAAAACCACCCAGACCGCCCATCCTACTTCTGCCCCCACTTCTGATTCTCAAACACCGCGACCCCGTTGCCGTACTCCCTGACCAGTTTAAAACCCTGATCGGCCATCGCCCCGGTCGTCATCATCACATGAAAGTTCGAAACGATAAAACGCTGGTTGGGCGAGTTCACCACCACGATCGGCGCCAAGGCGTACTGCACAAGGTAGAACTCAGCCGTCGCGTTCACCTCGTCCGCCGAAGCGGACGGATCGGTGATATACCCGATCACCCCCTTGTCGGGCAGCAACGACCGCACCGGCTGATAGCGGGCCGTAAACTGAGTCACGCCATCAACGGCCGGGCGCTTGACGAAGAAATCGGAGATCTGCTGAAAGAACTTCCCGTTCGAGAGGAGAGAAACAAATGCGACCAGCAAAACTGCCGCCACGGTGCGAGGGGTCATCAGCGTCCTATTGTAACCCTGATGGTTCAGTATGAAGCCGCGTTCCTTCCGGACTGACCGATTCTCCGATCGCAATCCGCAACTCGGGATTGAGCGGTATCTGCTCAGGCAGCCGAAGATTGATTTGATAGAGCCCGGCAAAGCCCGGCGCCAATCCCGCGTATAGGACCTCGCTCCGCGCAATCGCCGTATCATTGAGCAAAACGCGGAACTGGCCGAGCCGCTCGATCGGGGCCGGTATCCGAGGCACCGTCAGATTGAACATCCGAGGCACTGTCTGCCCCAGCCCGCTCGCGTACACAATCAGAACCTGGCCCGGCCGCGCCGGCGCGGCCGGCTCCACCAGACGACCGTCCGCGTGGGTAGCGATGACGTAAGTAGGATCCAACTGAAACGCGCCCGGAGAGACGTCAGCGACATCAATATCGACCTCGGGGCCTGTCCGGCTATCCAGCGTCAGAAAAAGCTTGTATCGGCCCGGCCGCATCGTCGCTGGCACCAGGAAATTGACTTGGGACGGCGAGACGAACAGAATCGGCACCGCGGTCGAACCGATCGATATGCGCAGACCTGTCCCTGCCAGCGCGGTCGGCAAAACATCGCCTCGTAAGTCCTCCGGCCCGATTGCCCGAGTGACAAAGGCCAGATTCCTCCCGTAGAGAGTCGCCAGACCGTTGGCCGCAATCGGTCCCGTCCGGTTGGTCGCCGCATTCACAAGGCTCGCCGACGAATACACGGGCAAATTACCGATAAGCGGCGCCTGTCCAGACAGCGCGGCGCAG
This sequence comes from Bryobacteraceae bacterium, assembly GCA_046597015.1. Taxonomy (GTDB): domain Bacteria; phylum Acidobacteriota; class Terriglobia; order Bryobacterales; family Bryobacteraceae. Next base: position 2,178 of record JBKJLJ010000843.1, on the reverse strand, counting down.
ACGGCTAGAGGCGCCGCCAAACGGGCCATCAGCTGGAAACCGCGGAGCATAAAAAAAGGGGATAGACTCGGCGTCTATCCCCATCTTACGCGGTGCGCAAGAGATCGAATGCTAGGAATTTACTGAACCGGGACCGTCCCGCCCGCGGTCTGCGTGCTGACGCCGCCCATGGTGGCGACGATCGCTACGTTACCCGGGCTCGCGCTCATCGGAATCCGAATATTGAACTGGTAGACCCCGCTGATCAAACCCGGTGCCAGGCCGGCGTAGAGAATGTCCCCAGCCGCCAGCATCGTGCCGCCCACGGTGATCGTAATCGGATCCCGCAACCGTGCCACGCCGCCAGGAATCTCGCCCGCCTGGAACACCGGATCCGTAAACCCAAAGCCAGTGCCATAGAGCGTGATCACGTCACCACGGCGAGCCGCCAAGCCGCCAGGAACCACCGCAGGATCAGCAATCACTCGTCCGTCGGCGGTAGTTGCCGCAATTGACCGGTTCGAAAAGGTGAACCAGCCAGGAGAGTACTGCGCAATCGTTACCGTACCTTGGTCCGACTTCAGCTCGTTCGGCCGACCCGGGTTAAGGATGATGAAAACCGGCAGCGGACCCGTCTGGGTGATCGTCGGAACCTGAAAGTTGATTTGGTCGGACTGGACGTAGCTGATCGGTGCGCGGCGACCGGCTATCTCCACCGCGACGCAGGCCAATTGAGTGGGGAAAGCGCCGTTGACGAAGTCGCCCGTACCGGCCGCGCGGGAACGTCCCGCCACCTCAAAGTCCGAGCCAAACACACTGGCAAAGGTATTGGGAGCGAGGGTCGTGCTGAACGAGCCAGCATTAGCCAAACTGCGCAAAGTGGGCCGCCGGGCCAAGTTGCAGGCCCCTTCGGCGGCAAGCTTTACGGTCGTCGTGTAGATCCGATCATTCGCATTTGTTCCCGTCCCGTCCGCGGCGTTACCCGCGACAAAAAGAGTCACTTCGCCCACCTCGTTCGCCGGCGGGGTCCATTCAATTTCCCAAGTAACTCCGTCGGCTGTTCCATTCCGGGTTGACGCGGTGGTGTGGGTGGCAACCTCCCGCGATCCACCGCAGGGCCCCGCGCCACTCGGGTCGCAGTTTACGGTGATATTCTCGTTCGGCGTGAAGCTCCCCGCCATCTGCGTGGTGTCGCTGGACGGCCGGGCCGTCAACTGGAAGCCCCATCGGCGGGCTTCTGGATGTTCCAGGCGAACTCGAATCGTCTGCTTCACTCCCGGGCGGTAGGTCATGGCATCGAGGATCACGGTCAGCTTTCCTCGCGCATCGGAATTGGCCGGAGCGAACGTCCGATGGCAGGCCGAGCAGTCTCGACCTGCCATGTCCGTCGGCACCCCGGCGGCACCAAATGGGGCCCCGCGGCTAAATCCCATCACTGCGCTGGCCGACAAAAGCGTGGCCGCGCAAACGACTACCGCATGCATCATTCGAGTCATTGAGTTCTCCACTGAGGATTATGTTAGCGCTACCGTTTTATCGCCAACTGAACGTCAGTCTGGATCTGCTGCCCGTTCAGGAGCATCTCGATCCGATGATTGCCATCCGGCAGGTTCGGCACCGTTACGTTGAATTGATAAAGACCGGATCCCGATAATCCGGCAAAGGAAGGGACAACAGTCATCCCGCCAATCCGCACTTGCAAACTCGCAGCATCCGCCAGCGGCGCCGCCCCGCTGAAGATCCGACCCGGAGCAACCGCCGGAGTCGTCGGCCCGAAACCCGTCCCAAAGAGAAGAACGATGTCGCCGGGCTTGGCCGGTTCCGTCGTAACGCCGGGGAACAAATCGGCCGGCGCGATAAACCGCCCGTCGGTGGCGCGTACCGCCGCCGGAAACCGGGTCGGAGTCTGAGTAAAGAGGAACAAACCCGGAGCTTCGCGCTGTACATTCGCCATCACCATTTCGCTGGCGCCGGCGGCCGAAGTAACCACGACCGGCACCATCCCAGTTCGCGTCAGGGCGGGAGCCTGCACGTTGATCTGATTGGCGCTAATGAAGTTCATAGAGGCAGGCAAGCCGTCGATGGTCACGCGAACGTTGTCGATCGCGGTGGGGAAGTTTCCTTGCGCGTCGATCAATCCGTCCCACGTTTTCAACGCGGTGGCGAAATTCGAACCGAAAATCGTCGTCCAGGAACCCG
>JBKJLJ010000734.1:0-3545 GCA_046597015.1 Bryobacteraceae bacterium | reverse complement strand
GTTAACATACAAACCGGTATAGGCCCAACCGGTGCCGGGCGGCAACCCCGCTCGGCACCCTCCAGTACGGGAGTGATCTACGACGGAATCCTTTTCGTTACTTAGAACGGCTAGCTTCGAGCCGGCGCCAACACCCTCCGAATCACTCTATCCGAAGAGGTTTTCGAGCCTGGGATTGTTTTCGAGTCGATGGGAGTAGGCTGCGATGCGGCCGGCTTTGTGAAAAGCTATTGAGCGACGCTCGTCAACCATCTTTTCCCTTGTCTTTTTCATGGTCAACCCACACCAAATAGAGTGCTCCCGCGAAGTGAGCGCCAAATTATCTACCGTACCCTTCCCTATCAATCGCGGGCGGCACCGCTGGTCGAAGTCAGCGGCTTCTTTCGCGGAAAAGTCCATCGTTTACGACGGGGTCATGGGCACAATTCAATCTGGCAACTCTCCGATAAAGATCCTTCCGTGCGGCGCGACAACCAAGTCAGGACAGCCCTGCCGGGGGTCCGGCGATGTAGAGCGAACGGGCGCAACCCCACACCCGATGCAGCAGCCCGGTGCCCCATCGACCGGACCCACGACGCCCGGAGGTCTGGCACGCTCCCAGTAGGCGCGGTGGGTCCACGGCGAGTTTTCGACGGCGGCGCTGGCGGCAGGGAAGCGGATTCAGCAAATCGGTAGGATCGTAATGAATCCGAATCCGGTTGCAGGGGAGGCGTTGCTGCTACACATCCTAGTGCCCCGTCACCGTCTTTGACGACATGCAGTTGATGATCGATTAGGTGTTCTTCCAATGCCTGCTCGACAAGCATGACATCGCCCTCGTTGTCCTCGGCCAAGAGAGAGTGAAGCATGTTATTCGTCAGGTACAAAAGGCAAAGAGAAGTAAAACTTCGCTCCCTCTTTAGGTGTCCCCTCGGCCCACATTCGCCCACCGTAACGCTCCACGAAGCACGGGCATATGGCCAAGCACAGCCCTGTGCCCGGGATGTTCCATTTTCTTTTCGTTAGCGCCAGCCGCTATGGCTGTCATCGAGTGTGACCAGCGGCGTCAACATGGGCGCACAGCTTGTCAATGCCAAGTAGAAATGTCCGATGGGCGCACAGTTCCCAGCAGTTGCATGCCCATAAAAACCCAATATCTGTGATAGGGTAAGGCCAGCAGACAGCCATGGAAAATACCTCTCTGACGATCTCTCTCCCGAAAACAATGAAGAAGTTCATCGAAGCCCGCGTGCGCGAAGAGAGCTTCAGTACCCCAAGTGAATACATCCGTTCCCTTGTCCGCTTCGAGCAGGAGAGAAGCGCTAGGGTGGAGTTGGAGGCATTCCTCCGTGGAGGCCTACGGGGGAACGTCCTTCCTGCACTCGATGAGGAAAGCTGGCGGGCTGTTGAAACTATCTTTCGACAGCAAGGAAAAGCAAGTCGAACTGGAGACCGTAACGGGAGGCAGAGACGCCCTTCAAAGGAGGATGGTCATGTCAGAGCCTGAGGTGCTCATCATTCTTCTTGCGGAGGACAGTCCCGCCGACGTTATGCTTGTTCAGCGAGTGCTCAACGAGCATGCGATCAGGGGCAAACTGCGTGTATTGAGGGACGGAGCGGGAGCTCTGCGGTTTTTCCGTGACCTCGATTACGATTTAATATTGCGTGCTCCATATCTCGTCCTATTTGATCTCCATCTGCCAAAACATGATGGTTACGAAATCATCAGGGAAGTTCGCGCCAGCCAACGCTGTGCCGAGACGCCGGTTGTGGTCATGAGTGCGTCTGGCTCCCCCGAGGACCGGGCAGACGCTGAGAGCCATTCAGCGCGCTACTTTCGAAAGCCAGCCGGACTAGACGCACTCATGGAACTAGTGACAGTCATCAAACAGGCGCCTGTCGATAAGCAACGAGAGAGATGTTCATGAGCGAGAATCACACAGACAAAACCTTCCTGATCGCGGCCTTAGGCGCTTCAGCCGGTGGACTTGAGCCATTAGAGACGTTCTTCAAGCACATGCCTGCTGACTCCGGTATTGCGTTTGTCGTCGTCCAACACCTGGCCCCTGACCATCCTACGGCCCTGCCTGGAATCCTCGCGAGATCCACAAAAATGCCCGTTGAGCAGGTCCTGGATAACACGGAGGCCACACCAAACACGGTCTCCATCATTCCGCCGAATGCCACACTGACAATCAAAGACGGTGCATGGCGAGTGAGCGATCCTGTTGAGGCTCGCGGCCTCAGGACGCCGATTGATGCTCTCTTTAGCTCGCTCGCGGAAGACCGCGGTGAAAATGCCGTCTGCATCATGCTGTCCGGTACCGGTAGCGACGGCACCCTCGGTCTCAGGGCTATCAAGGAGCATGGCGGCATGGCCATGGCACAGAGCCTTGAAACTGCGAAATACGACGCCATACTCCGAAGTGCCATCGGAACGGGGCTTGTGGACCATGTGCTACCAGTCGAAGAGATGCCAGCGAAGCTCATGGACTATGCTGGCTATCTCGGCTCGCTCAACGGCAAGCCTAGCCACATCCTTGAACAGATCGGCGGGCAGCTCGGCAAGATCTATGGCTTGATCCGGCGCAGGGCCGGGCACGACTTCAGCCAGTACAAAGAGAGCACGATTGTCCGCCGCATGGAGCGTCGGATGAAAGCCTCACAGATTGAGGCCGTCGAGCAGTATGTCCAGTTGCTTGAGCGCAAACCAGAAGAGGTCGATCTGCTCTTAAAAGATCTTCTCATCGGCGTGACCCGGTTCTTTCGCGACCCGCAAGCATTCGAGATGCTCGGTCGCGAGGTCGTTCCGAAGCTCTTTGAGGAGACGGCAGAGGGCGAGTCAGTCAGGGCGTGTATTGTTGGCTGTGCTTCGGGAGAGGAAGCGTATTCGATTGGAATTCTCTTGAGCGAACATGCATCTACGCTAAGCAATCCGCCTTCGGTTAAGATCTTTGCAACTGACATCGATGAACGAGGACTTCAGACGGCCCGTACGGGCCGTTACCCACAGGGTGTGGCCGAGCATATTAGCCCGGAGCGTCTGGAGCGCTTCTTTACTAAGGAAGACGGCGCCTACCAGGTTAAAGGCGAGCTGCGTCAGATGTGCGTCTTTTCAAATCACAGCTTCATCAAAGACCCTCCTTTTTCACGCCTCAATCTGATCTCTTGCCGAAACGTCATGATCTATCTGGGAACGGATCTACAACGGCAGGTCTTCCCACTATTCCATTATGCATTGCGTCCTGGAGGGTATCTCTTTATTGGACCCTCCGAAAGCGCCTCCTCGCATTCTGACCTGTTCCGAACCGTGGACAAGAAGCACCGGATTTTCCAGCGCAATGAAGTTTCAACTCGTCCCCAAGTTACGTTCCAACTTGCCGACATCAGCCGCCCCAAGCACAGCGGCAGGCAGCAGCCGGACACGAAAGAGCAAAACCTTCCGAAGCAGCTTGAACGCATAATCCTACAGCGATATCGACCACTGTGCGTCACCGTCCGTGAGAACGGGGACGCGGTACACTTCTCCGGGGGGGGCAGCCGCTATCTTGAACAGCCGCCTGGCA
>JBKJLJ010000614.1:0-2971 GCA_046597015.1 Bryobacteraceae bacterium | reverse complement strand
CGGCCGCGGCACCGCCGATGAGGATGGCCAGCACCGTCCACTTGCTGCGGGACGGTCCGATTTTAATCTGGGGCAGAACAGCCGTCGTCGCGGGCTCTCCGGTGCGTTTTACGGTGGCTACCGGTTCGGTTAAGTATTGCGCCGAAACGGTACCGGAGCGCGCTTCGCCCTTGCTCGCCGTTATGCGGATCTGGATGGGGCCGGATAGCCTGTTCCATTGCATGGCGCGTACGGCGACTTTGCCATCGGGGCCAGCCGAGGCGACTTCGGTGCGCAGTCCGGTTTGAAATGTCCCGCTCGGCCCTTCGTCGGGGAGACGGAAACTAACGGACGCGCCGGGGACGGGGCGACCGCTTTCGTCAGTGATGCGCAGAACCAGCGCCTGCGAGGCGCGGGTACCGATCGTATGGACTGCTCCTTCTCCTTCGATTATCCGGATCTGCAACAGAGCCGGTTCCTGACCAGACAAGGTCGAATGGGCTGCACAGCAGGCCGCCAACACGCCTGCCACAGCGCGACGCCATGGGAACTGCATTTTTTAGAAGACGAAAATATTATTCGGTTTCGCTCGGAACGAGTTCGGCGGGGGCCAACGGAGCCTCTTCGGTGGAAACTACGCGAAGCAGAACGGCCGTCACATTGTCCGGGCCGCCGGCGGCTTTTGCCATCTCGATCAAAGTCTTACCTTTGTCTTCTAGTGCGTTTTGGGTCTGGAATATTCTCTCGATTTGTTCGTCGGGGACGACGCCGTGCAATCCGTCGCTGCAGAGGAGAATCTGCATGCCGGGGGAGAGTTCGACCCGGTAGGTGTGAACGCGCAACTGATCGCTTACGCCGATGGCCATCGTGAGGACGTGGCGCATGGGATGAACCTTCAGCTGCGACTCTTCAATGCCGAGTTTCCGGCCGACTTCCTGGACCCAGGTTTGGTCTTCCGTCAGCCCGGTTAATTTATCTTCATGATAAACGTAGGCACGGGAATCGCCGACGCTGGCGATGTAGACTTCATGGCCGGCGTCGAGCACGGCGACGAGAGTGGTCCCCATTCCGTCGAGGGAGCTATCGCGGCTGGCTTCTTCCAGCACGCGTCGATTGGCTTCAGCGAAGGCAGTCGGGAGAAGTTCGCTATCGGAGCGACCCATCCGCCAAACGTATTCGCCCACCGTTTCGGCGGCAAGTTGCGACGCACATTCACCGGCTTGGGCTCCGCCCATACCGTCAGCGACGAGAAATAGACCTAGCGATGGGGCTAGGAGGTAGTAGTCCTCGTTGTTGCTCCGGACACAGCCGGGGTCAGATAGGCCAAAGGCTTCGAGCATGAACTTTCTGATTATATGCCAGATCGGCTAAGCGGTAACCGCCGAAAAACCGGCACAAGGCTCCTTAAGTGGTAAATGCGGAATTGGCGGCAAGAAGCCATCAATAAATTTGTGATGTTTATTTATATCAGGAAACGGAGGCCAAATTGGAAGACCCTTCCGTCATTCAGCGTGTTCGTGATTTTGCCGAAGGCGGGGCTAGTGAGGTTTCGCTGGGGCTCATCGAACTGCGGGGTATTGGTTCCATTGTAGGACTCGAGGCGAAATTGAAGCGAACCGTCGCGCGGGAGTTTCCAATTGCGCTGGAGAGCGGCGTTCCAATTGAAGATCCCTCCTTTGCGAAACGTGCCTCGACCGAGGTTGCCGCGGTCGTCACCGACCGGGATGTAGCCGAAGCGATCGCGACTGAGAATCAAGGACGCGGTGTCGGGGTTGCCGACGGTTTTGCCGAGAATGGAGGGATCGAGGATATTGGGGCGCTCGCCGCCGGAGCCATCTACGTTGCCGATGCCGGGCGCATCGGAACCGAGAAAGAGAGTGAGCGGGGTACCGGTTTTGAGAGTCCCGACGCCGCTGAGTTGCCAGGCGCCGACCCAGGGGAGCCGGGGCAGGTCGTACACGGTTTGCAGCGAGAAGGCGTGGGTGGAGTCGAAGTTGCTGAGGCCCTTGCGATCGGCGAGCATGTTGAACATGGACTGGGGCCGGGCGTTGAGCATGTCTTTATTAGCGGCGGTGGCGGTGTAGTCAGAACCGTTGTCGAGGCCCTTGCCGAAGGTATAGACGGCGGTGACGAGGAGGCCGCGACGGGAGGGGAGATCGACGGCGACCTGGGCGCCATCGTACCAGGCGGTGCCGGCGTTGACGACGCGGCGGAGTTCGCTGATGGAGGGGTCCGGGCGGCGAAGGTCGATGTTGCCGGTGGTGGGCGCGATGCCGGGGACGAAGACGGCGCGATTCTCGACGAAGGCGTAGGGGAGTTTGAACGACCGGCTGCCGGTGTAGCCGAAGCGGAGCATCGTGTTGTTGGCCCAGCGGCGCTCCAGGCGGAGGCTGTATTGGTGGGCGTAGGCGGAGACGAGGCCGGGATCGAGGGTATGGATGGACGGTTTGATTTGGGTGGAAGTTGAGAGGGGGTTAAGGAGGTCAGGATTCTGGAGAAAGACGTAGGTAGCGTTGGGCGGATTGTTCCGCACCTGCTGGTAGGCGACGGGGGGGACGGGCGAGAAGGAGACGGCGTACATGGCGCGGGCGGTCCAGGTGTTGGAGGCCCGCCAAGCGAGGGAGACGCGGGGGGCGAAGTTGTTGCAATCGCAGGGGTAGGGGATGGGTTCGCGGTTGTTTACTTCCGATGGCGAGCCGTCGGGGCTAAAGCGGACTCCGACGTAGAGTTGGAGGCGGGTATGGAGTTGGGAGCGCAGGGAGACGTAGGCCTGGCCGGACCATTGGCGGAAGCCGCGGGAGACGCTGCCGAGGGTGACCTCGTAATTGGTGGGGTCGCCGTAGCGGAGGTTTTCGATGGCGGTGCGGCCGAAGTTGTTGGAGAACTGGTAGTAGCCGCGGAGGTTATTGGCTTCGATGCCGTTGAGTTGGAAACGGGTGGCGTCACCGCCGAAGGTGAGGGTATGGCGGCCCATAGTTTTCTGGGCACCGAA
>JBKJLJ010000590.1:0-3980 GCA_046597015.1 Bryobacteraceae bacterium | reverse complement strand
CCTCGATTGCCGGATTATTGGGCGTTATGAGATAGCCATCCGTAGTTTCAATGGCGCAAAGAGTATCTCCATTTCCCACCTTCATCCGGGCGGGCATCTCTTCCCGAAGAATGGCTCCCGTAGACGCGCCCATCTTTGTCAGCTTAAGCGAGGTTGTCATGATGGTAGCTCCTTTCCATGCGTGTTTATGATCTCCCTAGATTAGCCATGCTGGGCGCCGGAGTTAGTGGACCCTGAGAAGTTAGGTTAACCCGACCGAAACGCGCTGAACCGTTAGCGCGCCCGCAGCACTTGGTTGCCGCTCATGATATACAACGGCAGATAGCAATAGGGACCGTAAGAGCCATGGTAGAAGCGGCTTGCCGCAAACGCTGCGGCTGAAACTGCTCAAGATCGCGGCGCCGATTCGGGTGACGGCACGCAAGATCTGGGTGTCACTGCCGCGCAATTACCCGATGCAGGCCGTGTTCCGGCAAGCTCATCTTGTGCTGCGTTGCTGACCGTGCGAGCCATCCGATCTTTGACAACCTGGACCGGAAATAAAGAACAAGGGTAACCCTGGGCGAAGCCTCCGCGTAACTCAATGGAAATACACAATAGGAGTTTTGAGCTTCTCGGATTTTCGATAGGTTCGCCAAATATTCGCTTTGGGGGGCTCCGAGTTCGCTTAGGAGGGCTCGTTAGAAATCCGGAATAGATAGCAGGCTTCAGACACCGACAACCCTATCGCGCCAACAATAGTATGTACCGTGCACTTCCATGTTGTTACAGAATCGAAACAAAATTCTGCTTGACAATTACCCCCCCTTCCGGCATAATCCACCTACACACTTTATAGATTCCCCTCGGCTGATTCCATTAAGCTTCAGCCCAGGGCCTGCACGCGCTGTCGTATTGCAATAACAATGGAGAACAAGGGGTATGTCTATGCTGCAAAGGCTTTGTTGCATTGGCGGGTTGTTGTGTCTTTCTCTCGGTCCCGTAGCCGCGCAAAATGCGCTGCCCACGGCCCTCGATCTCGGCCAGACTTATGAGCGCATCGTCGTCGTCTGCCCCTTAGTCGGCAAAGGAACCTACGCCGATCCCCGCCGCCCGGCCCTCGTCCCCGCCAGCGTCAAGCACCAAGTTAAGGACCGCCAAGGCGCCGCCGGGCTCGACGTCATCATGGCCCACGCCTGGGTCCCCAGCGACGATGGCAACTCCGCCATTGTCGAAATCGTTGTTCGCGATCCCGCCGCGATGAAAGAATTTACTCGCGAAGCCGCCAAAGTACCCGCCGTTAGCCTGTTCGAAAGAGGCAAGCAAACCCCCGCCGCGCTCGACCTGGAGCTCCGCAAAGTGAAGAAAGACTTCGACCGGCGCTCCCTCCGCGCTGTCGCCCCCTAACCGGCCGCCACCCTCGGAGACAACCCCATGCGCCTCGCCTTAGTCGCCCTCGCTGTATCTACTCTTCCGCTCCACGGAGCCTACACTTACTGGTTCACCGATTACTGGAATACAACCAACACCGCCCAGTGGGACATCAACGGGGGCTCTAACCCCGTGTCGGCTAACGGCTTCTATGTGGCCTCGACCCCCGACCAGACGGCCATTCTGAAGACCGCGGTCCCGGACGGCACCTCCGACTATGAAGTTCGGACGAAGCTAACTCTAACGGCCAACGGCGGCTCTTACTTTATCTTTCTAAGAGCGTCTCAAAATGCACAAGCGAACCCCAACGGAACTCCGACCGGTTCGTTTATCGGAATCGAAGTCAAAGACCCAGTTTTCAGCAACGGAACCTGCTCCGCGACCCTGAATGCGTTGCGGGGCTCGGGTGGGGTGTTGGCCGGATTGGCCGGCACGGCTATCCCTTGCGCGAACGGCATGGAGGTGCGAGCCGTCGCCGCGGCAAACAACATGATCCGGGTATATCTCAACGAAACGCTCTACTTCGCTTGGCAGGAGAATACGGTCACGACCGGCAAGCCGGGCATCGGCGGCTTCAATATGCCGGCCGGCAATGGCATCAGCCGGGTCGACCTCGGGTCCTTGGACCGCTTCGCACCCACCGCGCTGCCCCCCTCGGCCATGGCGACCGCTGTCTTTGACCAACGGATCGAGTTTCAATGGACCCCCGCCGACGATGGGCCGAACGGCATCGGGATCCAGGGCTATCACCTCTTCCGCGACGGTTCCTACCTGAACTTTCGTCGCAACGGAGAACTGGTCGACCTGACGGCCTCGCCCGGGACCACCTATACCTATGGCTTCCAGGCAGAGGACTTCCACGGAAACCTCGCTGGAATAACCTACATCCCGGTTACCACCCCCGCCGCCGGAAACACCGACCCCCGTCAGATCGGCGTTCGCCCCCTGGGCACCTACTGGGGCGGCCTCGGCGAGCAGATCGACTTACAGAGCGGCAATGTCAACTACTCCATGCCGTTGTTTAAGGCGCAATCGCGCGGCGGGTGGGGTGTAACGTTCGCCCTGAGTTACAACTCGCAGAACTGGCGGCGGGATACGGCAGGCACCGCTCGGACCTGGAACCATGGCCGCGACATCGGCTACGGCTACGGCTGGCGCTTCCTGGCCGGCGCGCTCACGCCCCTTTACACGAGCTATTGGAACATCGGCATGTACCGTTTTATGGATTCCACCGGCGCGGAGTACCGCCTGCGCGAGACCTCCCCCCGGCTCGGGGGAATGGGTCGCCAAGGACGGTCTCTTCATAACTTACAAATCGGCCGAGCAGAAACTCTACTTCCCGGACGGCAGTTGGTGGTATTTCGGGTCCATCGCGGGCGGCGCGGAGATGGACTTAGGCACCACTTACCCCACCTTGTTCCAGGATCGCAATGGCAACCAAATCAAGGTGAGATATAAACCAGCGCGCAATGGCAGCCAAATCAACGGCAGCGGCCGCGTCTGGGAGGTGGAAGACGTCCGCGCTTGGGCCGCCGGTGGCGCCACGTTCAGTTGCACCTACGTCAACGACGCGCTGCAACACTTGAATACCTGCGTCACCCAAGGAAACCTCAAAACCGGCGAGAACTATCAAGTCGGCATCGGGTCCGCTACCGGTCTCACCGACCCCTTCCTCGGTACCTCCTTCGGCGACAAACAGACGCTCAACGGCATCACCAACACGAGCGACGGCATCAACGCGCCCTACTATTTCGGCTACGACAACGGAGCCACCAACGGCCCCGGCGAACTTACCGCCGCCGTCTTTCCCTACGGCGGGTCGTTGAACTGGGGCTACTCTGTCGGCACCCTCGCCGGCGGCCGTCAGTTCCGCAAAGTAGCTACGCGGGCTTACAATGCCAACGACGGCAAGGGCCCGCAGACCAGTACGATAGCGTTCTACCCCGGCTCTAACTCTCAGTTGCCGGTGCATGAGTGGTCCGTGGTCTTTGACCCCACCAACACCGCCCACAAGGCTTGGTGGTGGGATATGACTCTGGGGTCGGCGACCATGGGGCTGAATACCGCGCTCGCCAAACGCCGCATGGTGCCCGCCTGGGCCGACGTCGAAGTAAACTCCATCACTTGGGCGCTGACGGGCAACGGCAACCCCTATGTCGCCTCCGTGGACGAAACCGTCGACCTTGGCCACGCCGACTCGAAGGTGAAACGCACGTCGCAAACCATCGATAACTACGGCAACTTGACCCTTCGCACCGAGTCTGTCTTTGGGGCGGTCGGCACGGTAGCTCGCCAATACGAGTATTTCTACGCAACCGGGTCAAATTACCTCGCGCGCCATATCCGAAACTTAGTCACCACAGTTCGACTAAGCCGCCCCGGGACGGCCGCCGTTGACGTAGTGACAAACTTTTACGATCAGTACGGCCAAGCGGTCTGCGGCAACCAGAATATCTACCCGGCGCCCTCGCTGACGGATATGCCCAATGCGACCGTCCACGACTCCGCTAACTTCGGCATTGCGATGTATGTCCGGGGGAATATTACCCGGACGGTCTCGGTGGCGGGGC
>JBKJLJ010000214.1:0-10013 GCA_046597015.1 Bryobacteraceae bacterium | reverse complement strand
GAGACGGGATGGGCGGTGGCTTCGGTGTAGCTGTTGAAGACGCCCTGGGCGGCGTTGCCGTAGGCATGCCCGGTGTTGAAGGGGTTGTTGACGTTCACGCCGAAATCGAAAAGGCCTGTGAAATTGGTGGCCCAGGGGCCATCGCGCTGACGGAGGCGTTCGACGAAGATGCCGGCTTTAATGACATGGGGGCCCCAGTTCTTGGAGACGGTGTCGCTGAAGTTGAACACATTGCGGGCCCCGTTGAAGGGGAAACGGCCGTCGTAGTTCAGGCTGGACGCGCCGACGACTCCTCCGAAGGTCATGGCGGGGAGCAGGTCGAGGGGGTTGTTGCCGGGGTTGAGAGAGCCGGCGGTGAAGCCGTAGGTCTTGCGCTGAATGGCTTTGAGCGCTTCGTCAGCGATCACGGGGGGGTCGAAGGTGTACGCATAGCCCACCATGGTTTCGTTGACGAGGGTGGGCGAAAAAATGTGGCGGTGTCGGACGGAGGCGTTGCCGCGTTTGGTGTTGATAGTGGTTTTGAGCACCGGGAACTGGGCGGTCATCTGGGCACCGTTGAAGGTGCTGTCTTTGGCGGTTTGGGGCGAGAGGGTGACCGATAGGCTGTCGTTGGACGAGATGTTGTAGTCGAACTTGAGCGTGTAGAGGGCGAAAGGGTTTTCGCCGGACCAGCGGTTGACGTAGTTGTAGGCGCGGCGGGAGATATTGACGTCGAGGAAGTTCGGCAGGGGGAAGAAGCTGAGCAGGGCTTTGCCGTTGGGGTCGACGCGGCTAGCAGGGACGATGTTGCCGGGCAGGGGTTGGCGAGTGACGGGGTCGAGGACGGAGACGAGGCGTCCGTTGACGTCGACGGTTTGGGAGAAGTTGCCTTCGCGTTCGAGGGCCGTCGGCATGGTGACTTGTTGGGTGGCGCTGGAAGTTTTCTGGGGGACGTATTCGTGGTTCCAGAAGAAGAACATTTTGTCGCGATTGGCGCCGGGTTTGCCGGGTAGGATGACGGGTCCGCCGATGTTATAGGTGTAGGTATTGAAGCGGTTGATCGGCTTAACGACGCCCACCCGGTTGTTGAAGAAATTATTGGCGTTGAACTGCTCATGGCGTTTGTAATAGAGGGCGCTGCCGTGGAAGGCGCGCGTGCCGGATTTTGTAATCATCTGGACATTACTGCCCGAAAGGCGCCCGTACTCGGCCTGGTAGTTACTGAGTAGGATTTTGACTTCGGAAACCGACTCCGAGCTAACGCCGAAGGTGCCATTGGGGGCGCCGCCGACGGCGGTCATCGTGACGCCATCGAGCGTGAAGTTGTTTTGCGCGGCGCGGCTGCCGTTGACGTTGAAGTTGGTCGCGTTGCCGCCCAGGATGCTGCGGGCCCCGGCCCCGACCGGGTCGACGACGCCGGGGAGGAGGGCGATGAGCGAGGTGATGGTCCGGCCGTAAACGAGGAGCCCTTCGACCTGAGTTCCGGTAATCGAACCGGAGCGTTCGGCGCTGGCTGTTTGAACGGCCAAACCTTCGGCGGTGACGGTGATCCGGTCGCTAACGTTGCCGAGTTCCAGCACGAGGTTGCCGACCGAGAGGCGCTCGGAGGCGGTGAGAATGATGCGGGTGCGGTCGAGAGTTTTGAAGCCGCCGGCTTGGGCGGTGAGCTTGTAGGGGCCGGGGTCGAGACTCGTCAGGACGAAGTCGCCCGACTCGTTGGTCTGTACTTTTCGTTCGAGGCCGGTGGCGGTGTTGATGAGCTGAATCTGGGCGGTCGCCAAGGGAAGGCCGGAGGCGTCGCGGATGGAGCCTGAAATGGACCCGGTGGATTGCTGGGCGTAAAGCGGGGCGAATGCCCAAAGAATCGTAGCGAATGCGGCGGAGCGAAGTGGCGGCATGATTCCCTCGAAGCTGGTATTCCCTCGGAGCGCAAGGGCGGCACGAGGCTGAGTACGTCTATCAGAAGGCGGCAGACGAAGTCAATCGCCTGAGGGATCTCTCGGCAAGAGTCTGGCAAGGCGGGTGGTGGCTGGCAGACTGGCGGTTCAGGCGATCCGACGTAACCGGCGTTGGCGAATTCGCGTCTGATCGTACTGGAACTGTATTTTGATCTTTCAATTGCTTGGTTTATCCCTGATTTTCTGCTTGGCGCTGGGTGCGCAAGACGCGTCCAACCTGAAACCCAGCCAGTCGGACATGATGGTGGGCACGCGGGTACCGCGGGGTGTGGCTTGGAGTGCGCCGACGTCGCAGGAGCGATGGCGGGTTTGGTGGCGGGGGATTGGCGCTAGTCCCGGCTCGTATATTCGGGCGGGGATCAGTTCCGGAGTTGGGCAGTTGGGAAATACGCCGGAGGAGTACGGGCAGGGTTGGGGTGCCTACGGCAAGCGATACGGAACCAGCTTCTTAACTTACTCTTTGCAGGACTCGACTTCTCAGGCTCTGGCGGCGGCGGCTCATTACGAGATGCGGTACATCCAGTGTAAGTGTACGAAGGTGATGCCGCGAATAGGCCATGCCTTGGCCTTCAATTTTGTGACGTATAACCAGGACGGGAAGAAAGTCTTCAATTGGCCATCCATCGTGGGGGGCTACGGTGCGGGGATGTTGTCGAGCACTTACACGCCGGGGCAGAAGTGGTCAGCCGGAGGGATCCGGTCGGGGAATAGCGGGATTTACTTTGGGTTTGCCTCTTCGCTGCTGCAGGAGTTTACGCCCAGTAGCCTGTTTAAGAAGCGAAGGAAGAAGGGGGGCTCGTTGACGGGTGTCCCGCCGCCGAGCGGAACCAAGGACGCAAAGTAGCTTAGGGCACCCCGTTCCAGTCGGGCGGATCCTGATGCAGCAGTTGGCGGACGAAGAAATCGGCCCGCTTGCGGTCCCAGTATTCGCCCCAGCCCCCGTGGTTGGCACCCGGCAGGACCAGCAGATCGAATTGCTTTTTTGCCTTGATGAGTGCGTTGACGACTTGGAAGGTAGACGCCGGGTCGACGTTGGTGTCGAGTTCGCCGACGGCGAGCAGGAGTTTCCCTTTTAACTGCTGCGCGTGGTCGACGTTCGAACTGGCGGCGTATTCCGGGCCGACTGGCCAGCCCATCCACTGTTCGTTCCAACTGATCTTGTCCATTCGATTGTCGTGGCAGCCCGCCGAGGATGCCGCCGCGTGGTAAAAATCGCCGTGGAACAGCAGCGCCCCGAGCGAGTTTTGTCCTCCGGCGGAATGGCCGTAGATGCCCACGCGGGAGAGGTCATAGGCGGGGTACTTGGCTGCCGCGGCTTTGTGCCAAAGCACGCGGTCCGGGAAGCCAGCGTCAGCGAGGTTTTTCCAACAGATATCGTGAAAGGCCTTCGAACGGTTCGACGTTCCCATGCCGTCGATTTGAACGACCAGGAAGCCGAGTTCGGCCATGGCTTGCATCGCGTTGGCCGGGGTGAATCGTTTGGGAACGAACGAGTCGTGCGGTCCCGCGTAGATGTATTCGAGGACCGGGTACTTCGTGTGGGGGTTGAAGTTGGAGGGGCGGTAGATCAGGCCCCATATATCGGTTTGGCCGTCGCGGCCTTTAGCGGTGAGGACTTCCGGCGGCCGCCACCCGGAGGCGCGCAGGGCGGTGTCGTCGGCTTTTTCGAGGGTGGCCACGAGGGTATTGGGTGAGACGCGGCGGAGTTCGGTGACGCTGGGGAGGTCGACGCGGGAGTACGAGTCCGTGAAGTACTGGAAATGAGGGGAGACGGCCGCGTTGTGGTCGGCGTCGCTCGCGGTGAGGCGGGTCAGGTTGGAGCCGTCGAAGTTCACGCGGAAAAGGTGGCGGAAGTAGGGGTCCTGTTGCGGATCGACGCCGCTGGCGAGAAAGTAGATTTGCCGGGACTTACTGTCAACGCCGGCGACCGAGCGAACGACCCAAGGACCCTTTGTGATCTGGTTCTTTACCTTGCCCGTCTGCCCATCATAGAGATAGAGATGGTTCCAGCCGTCGCGTTCGCTCGACCAGACGACTTCGCGGCCGTCAGCGATATCTTCACGGAATTTCTTTGAGTAATAGCAGTAGAACGTGGCGGCTTCTTCGTTGACGAATGCCCGTGGCTGGCCGCTGGCAGCATCGATCTCGATCAGTCGGTAGGCTTGGTGGCCGCGCTGGTTATATTCGAAAGTGATCGCGCGCGAGTCCTGCCGCCATGCGGGCCGGGAGAGCGAATAGGGGTTGGGGAAGAGGGCGTTGTCGACGTTGATCTGCCGGCGGGTGGGGATGTCGAAGAGGACGGGTTGCGGGATGTCGAGGGCGTCGCCGGGCTTGGGGTAAAGGGTGTCCTTCGGGCGGGGTTGGACCTGGTCGGCCGGGGAGGATTCGACGTAGTAGATTTTGCGTCGTTGGCCGGGCCGAACGCGATAGACAGCGGCTTTCAGCCCATTCGGCGACCAGGAATGCGACGAGAGGGTATAGTAGTTTCCTTCCGAGCCGTCTGTCGAGAGGGGGATGGCGGATTTGGGAGCACCTTTTGTGCGGAACCAGAGATTGAAGTTTCTGAGGAACAGTTCGGATTTACCATCGGGAGAGAGGACCGAGCGGGGGGCCTCCGGCACCCGGGGAAGGGGTTTGAGCTGATAGGTGGCGAGGTTGATTTCGTACCGTTCGGCGTTTGAGACGAATACCAGACTATCGGCCCTGAATTCGAGCGCCGAGAGCGCCAGCCGGGCGGGGTTGGCGGTCTGGCCAAGCTGCTGTGCCAGTGCTTGGGCGAGGCGTTGGTGATCGAAGGCGGGCTCCTTGACTCCTCGAGCATTGGCGACCAGATATTCGGTGCCGGCGTTAGTGGAGCGGGAGTACCAAAAGCGATCGGATTTCTCGATCCAATGGATTTCGCCGACGATGCCGGGAGTTAGCGGCCGGAGCTTGTCGGCGAAGGTGAGGAAGCGTTGGTAGTCGGGCGGGGTGCCTTGCGCGAACAGGGGTAGGCAAAGAAGGAGCGGCAGGAGAATGCGCATAGGTTGGATCCCTGGATTATAAGCGGGGGGGACCTAGAAAAAGTCAGGTCCCTTCCTCGCAGTTGTCTTCTTTGCTGCTGCCTTCTTTGCTGCTGCCTTTTTGGCCGCTGCCTTCTTAGCAGCCGGAGCTTTGCGTTGGACGCCGAGCGACGATTCGAGCAGCTGTTCGAGCAACTTCTTCTCTTCGGGTTTGACCACTCGGTTGAAGTTGTCGGGGCGCTTGGCGGCTAGCGTTTGCATTGCCGCGATCCATTCGAGAGCGGGTGCGGCAGGATGCGCCTTCGTCGAGAGTCTTATTGCGGCGAGTGCCTTCGTGAAGTTGGGGACGCGGCGGTAGGCGTCGATGGCCGCGTCGAGATTGCCAGCGGCTTGATGCGCTTCGGCGGCGGCGGCGAAGTCGCTCGAACCTTCGTGGCAGATGGCTTCGAGCTTGTAGTTCCGTTCCGGAAGCGCGGCGAGGATCGGCAGCGCCTCTTTAAAGTGGCGGGATTTGACGAGGAGTTCGACGGCCCGGGTTTGGAGTTTGACTTTCCGCTCTTCCGCGTCCGGCAGGCCGATCGCCTGGAAGAAGGGAGGTAGCACGCGGACGCAGATCGCCGCGTTCGTGCCGAGATGTTGGACGGCTTCAAGACGATCGATCCAGCGCTGCGGCTCCGAACCGAGTTCGATGAGGACCCAGGGAGGGAGAAGGGGAGCAAAGGAAGGGAACTGGCGCATCAGATCGACCGAGGAGTTGAGTTCGTCGGTGTCGGCGAGTTTCAAGTGGCGAGCCAGCGAGAAGGCGAAGGCGGCCAGCGCGTGTTCGCCGGCGTTCGTACCGGCCATGCTGGCTTCGTTGAGGAGTTGCGGATTGCCGAGTTCGGGGGAGAGCTTGACCTTGCGCAAGGCGAGCGAGAAGCAGACTTCGGCGAGGGTAAGGTGCGCGGTCTTGCGCGTGAGCGGATCCTGAACCGCGTTGCGGTCGCCCGCTGTTCCGAGCAGAGAGACCGCCTGGTGAGCGCGGGACCAAGCCAGATCGGGCCGGATGGAGAGGTACTGACGAGCGTCTTCCTGGCAGCGCTGGATGCGTTCTTCGAGATCGAGATTCTCTTCCTGTAGGGATTTGAGGAGGGCTGCTGAGGAGAGCGCGGAGTTGGTAGCGAGGTGGTTTTTGCCGTTGAGGAACGAGACCATGCCGGCCACCCGGCGCGGCGGGGGGCTGATGTCGAGCCAGATCAGCCGCTCGGTCGGCCGGCTGATGGCGACGCGGAGTTGGTCGATGGCGAGCCGCCGGGAGAGGTGGTCAATATCGCTCGAAACAGAGGAATGGATGATTTTTTCGAGCTGTTCGCCGCCGTCGACGATGCAGACGGAGTGGAAGTCGAGCCCCTTGATTTCCGCCGGGGTGAGAGCCTGCGGCAGTCCCGGGGGCGGGGGCCCGAAGGCGACGAGGGCGAGTCCCTCGCGGGAAGAGAGGTCGGCGAGGAGGTTCGAGAGGTCTTCGCCCGGGGCCGCGGCGCAGTAGAGGATCTGGTCGGGAGAGTCGTCATCGATCGCCGCCCAGCCTTGACCCGACGGGCGGTCTTGCTTATCGAGATAGCCATAAAGGTCCCAAACGCTGTTGATGAGTTCGGCGATTTGGCGGGGGCTACGGAGGTTGGACGAGAGTTTGTGGACGGAGGGAGTGGCCAGTTCGGCGTGGAAAATATCGTTGAGCCAGGCCCATTCGAAGTCGGTGGGGCGGACAGTTTGGGCTTCGTCGCCGGCGATGAGAAGCGGGACCGGGCGACCGCGGAGTTGGCGCAGGCGTAGGGCGAGGCGAGCGATGAAGAAGGTTTCGATGGGGGTGAGGTCCTGGCATTCATCGATGGCGATGCAATCCCAGGGCAGGGCGGCGGCCGAAAGCTGAGGGAGTTGCGCAATGGCTGTCCAGGCGAGGTTGAGGTCGGGGAAGAAGCGCGGAGCGAGGGGGCCGGAAGCTTTTTCGAGGCGGACGGCGGCGGCGTGGGCTTGCTCGGCGGGTCCGCGCCCGAGGGAGCGCGCGCGGCTGGTGAGGTAGTCGGCCTCGACGATGCGTTGGGTGGGCGCGGCCTTGAAACGGGCGACCGGTGCCGGGAGGGCCCCGCCGATGATGTGGGCGTGGAATTCGTCGAAGAGGGCGGAGAGATCGTTGGCCCAGGGGCCGAGAGAACGGGACTGGGAGACGATTTCGACGCGGAAGCGTTGACGGAGTTCGGACAAAGGCTTGATGGGCAGGTCGACCTTGAGGAGTGCGCGGAGAAAGTGGGGGAAGGTGGTGACGTGATAGTCCCGGGAGGAGGAACAATAGCGGTCGAAGTAAGTGCGGGCCAGGGAGGCGAGATCCGCGGAGTAAGTCAGATAGAGGATATTCGTTGAACTGGTCCGGTCGGCGGCGTGCAGCAGTGCGGTCGTTTTGCCGGAGCCGGGATGGCCTTTGAGGACGCGGACGGAGTCGCGGGCGCTAGCGAATTTCGCCTGTTGGGCGGTCCATGGGGCGGGGCCGAAGTCTTCGTCACGGACTTCCGGGACGGTGACGGGGAGGTAGTCGTCTGGGAAGCGATGGGAATTGAGCGGGGAGTGGTCGTCGTGGTGACGGATATCCCGGAGGAACAGGGCACCCGCGGGAGCGTCGACGAACCCGGGTTGGGACTGGAGCGGCAGGGCGCCCTTAGGGGCCCACCAGGCGTAGAAATGGCTGCCGGAGGAGCCGCCGAGGCGGGAGCGGCGCCAGCCTTTGTTGTCACCCTGCGTGGCCTTGTAGTGCAGGCGTTCCGGGTCGATGAGGAGCCGTTGGAGCAGGAGAGCAGCGCGTTTGCCGATGGGTTGGGTGCGATAGGTTTCGAGACTGGTGAGAAAGTCCGGATGGCAGAAGAGGGGGCTCGACGGCCGCGACGTCTGAAAGGTGGTGGGGGCGTTTTCCACTCCACTACTGTATCGCCACTGGCGGGTAAACTGACGAGATGGATTTTTCGTTTCGGGAAGCGGTGTTGGGGGATGCGGCGGAGTTATCGCGGCTGATTTCGCTATCGGTACGGGAATTACAAGTGGGCGATTACTCGGGAGCGGAGCGGGAGGGAGCGTTGGCCCAGGTCTACGGGGTTGACAGCCGCTTGATCGAGGATGGAACTTACTTTGTGGTGGAGGCCGAAGCCGGGGAGATGGTGGCCTGCGGTGGCTGGAGCAAGCGACGGACTTTGTTCGGGGGCGACGTGGCGGCGGGCCGGGAGGATACCTGGCTCGACCCTGTGACCGAGGCTGCGAAAATCAGGGCGTTCTTTGTGCATCCGGCGTGGGCACGGCGTGGGCTGGGGAGTTCGTTACTCGCACTGTGTGAGGAGCGGGCCCGGGCGGCGGGGTTTCGGCGCTTCGAGTTGGGGGCGACCGTGACTGGCGAGAAGTTGTACTGCCAGCGTGGGTATGTGGCCGTGGAGCGCCTGTCGGTGCCGTTAGGCGACGGTGAGGCGTTGCTGGTGATCCGGATGGTGAAGGAGGGGTAGTGGGGTGGAATCTGGCAATGTACGGGTTTTTATTGACGACGTACGCTTTTTGGGGTAAGCTTGTTTTATGCTTGCTACAGCGCTCCGAAAGAACTTGTTTCAAACGTTGGACCAGGCGTCCAAGTGTGGTGTTGTGATGATTGAATACAAGGGCAACACGTTTCGGCTGGAAGCCGTTAGGAGCGGGTCAAAGCTGGCCGGGGCCGTGAAGCGGCAGGCTATTGTGGGGGACCCCGATTTGCTGATTGGTTCCGATGTGGATTTACTCGAAGGGCTTGAGGCGAAATGGTCTCTTGAGGACGCCAAACTTTGAGCCGGGTTTACCTCGACACCCATGTCGCGGTCTGGCTGCATGACGGCCTGGTGGACAAGTTAACCGAGGCGGCGAAAGAGGCGATCGAAGGCGGCGATCTACTGATCTCGCCGATGGTGTTTCTGGAGTTCAGCTATTTACACCAAAGAGGGCGCGTTCGCTTCTCCTCGGCCGAGCTCTATACCAACCTCAGCACCAGCTTTGGGGTGAGTTTGTGCCAGCTCGGATTCCCCGGCGTGGCGGCCGCGGCAGCCGCATTGGAATGGACGAATGATCCGTTTGACCGTATGATTGTTGCCCAATCCCAGTGCGACCCGAAGTCGCGATTGGTTACCGCGGATCGGTTGATCCTGAGTAACTACGATCGAGCGGTCTGGTAATCGCTACTTGGCCCCGGCGAGTTGGACGGTGAGGTCGTGGTGGAACTTCACGAACTGATACAGCGACGATTCGAGGATGCGTTCCTGATCGCTGTGCGCGCCGAATCCCTTCGGGCCGTCTTCCACGTCGACCGCCGGGCCGACCCCATAGCACTGCATGCCCTTCGAGCGGAGGAAGGACATGTCCGTGGCCCCGGTGGCCATCGTCGGAAGGACGACCACGCCATCGTAGTGCTTCTTGGCGGTCGCTTCGATTGTCCGAAACGCATCGTTATCCAGCTGCGAGGACGGGGCGCCGGGACGTGCGGAGCCAGAGGTCGGAATGATCTTGACGGCGGGATCGTTGATGACGCTTTTGAGCGTATCGTAGAACTTCGTCATATCTTCATCGGGTAGGGCGCGGATATCCAGCGTCGCCGAGGCTTCCGACGGGATGACGTTGGAACGGTAGCCGGCCTGGATGATGTTCGGCGAGACGGACGTCCGGAGCATCGAGTTGTGGCGCGGTTCGTTGATGGCGAAATACTCTTGGATGGCGTCGGTTTTGTCGGGGTTGAGTAGGTTGTTGTAGCGGTCTTTCTCTTCGGGCGTCGAGATGGCCCCGAGCCGTTCAAAGTAGGCGCGGGTCGTATCGTTCAAGCGCATGGGGGGCTGCCAGTCCGAGACTTTGGCGACAGCGCGCGCGATGTGGGAGACGGGATTCGAGCGGAGCGGGACCGAGCCGTGGCCAGCGACACCGGAGGCGACCAGACGGACCCCGCGTGGGATCTTTTCGGTGGTTTGAATCTGCACGTACTTGAGCTTGCCGTTTTGGCGGATGGCGGAGCCGCCTTCGGCGAGGCATACTTCGGCGTCGATGTCGG
>JBKJLJ010000433.1:0-6807 GCA_046597015.1 Bryobacteraceae bacterium | reverse complement strand
GTGGGATCGTGACGATTGGCACGAATCTGCCGAGCAAAAGCGGCTTCACGGCTCAAATCGTCAGCGGCACGTTGGCGCAAACGAAAGGCAACCATACGCTGAGGTACGGGGGCGAGTACCGGGTGGTTCTGGACAACTCGTTCAACTACGGCAACTACTCTGGCCAGTATTCCTTTGCCAACGCGTGGACGCGGGGGCCGCTGGACAACTCGCCCGTCGCGCCGATCGGGCAGGGCATGGCGTCGTTTCTGTTCGGCCTGCCGACCAGTGGCTTTGTCGACGTGCAGGATTCGATCGCCGAGAAGTCCGGTTACGCCGGATTTTTTGTCCATGATGATTGGAAGGCTACCCGCAAATTGACCTTTAATATTGGGCTGCGCTATGAGCTCGAACAGGGCATAACGGAGCGCTTCAATCGCGCCAACCGCGGGATCGATTTCACGACGACGAACCCGGCGAATGCCGCGGCGCGCGCCGCCTACGCGCAGAACCCGATTCCCGAACTGGCCCCCGCCAACTTCAACCTGCGCGGGGGGCTCCTATTTGCCGGCACCGGAGGCCAACCGCGCGGTTTGTGGGATCCGGATCGGAACAACTTTTCACCCCGGTTCGGCTTGGCGTATCAGCTGAATCCGTTGACGGTGGTGCGGGCGGGCTACGGCATCTTCTTCGAGCCATTAGGGGCGGATCGGGCCGATTCGACCCAGGTCGGCTTCAGCCAGCGCACGAACATGAACCCTTCGGTGGACAACGGCCAGACGTTTCGAGCGACGTTAGCCAATCCGTATCCGGATGGCTTCATCGCCGCGCAGCGTTCTTCGGCCGGCTTGGCGACCAATCTTGGCTTAGCGCTTTCCTCGGTTTACCCGCGGCGCCGGAATGCGTACATGCAGCGCTGGAGTGTCAATATCCAGCGGCAATTGGCGCGGAACCTGGTCTTAGAGGTGGGTTATCTCGCCAACCGCGGAACAGGCCTGGGGGTGGCGCGCGACTACAACCTGACGCCGGCGCAGTACCTGAGCCGCAGCCCGGAGCGCGATGTGAACACGGTGAACTTTTTGAGTACGAACGTCGTGAATCCGTTTCGGGGGCTGCCAGAGTTTTCGCAGAGCCCGGCGTTCCAGAACAACCAGTTCGTTACCCGGGCATCTCTGCTGCGGCCGTATCCACAATTTAATGGCCTCAGCATGACCATTAACGACGGCTTCTCCTGGTACCACGCCGGCACGGTTCGTTTGGAGCGCCGCTTCGCCAGCGGCTTCTCGGTCGGTGGACACTGGACATGGTCTAAGTTCATGGAGGCGGTGGAACGATTAAACCCCCAGGATTTGCATCCGCACCATGTGATCTCGCCGCAGGACCGGCCGCATCACATTGCTCTGAATGGCATGTGGGAACTCCCGTTTGGGAAAGGACGGGCGTGGGCCAACAGCAGTTCCCGCTGGGTAGACGCGGTGGCGGGAGGTTGGAGTATCAACGCGATTTATCAGTGGCAGAGCGGGGCCCCGATCGGCTTCGGCAACGTGATTTATCGGGGCAATGTTCAGGACATGGTGATTCCGTACGGCGATCGCGCGGTAAGAGGCTGGTTCAATACGAGCGGCTTCGAGCGGGATCCGGGTAAGCAACTCGAAAGCAACCTGCGGACTTTCCCACTCCGGCTGACCGGTTTGCGCGCGGATGGATGGAACAACTGGGACATCTCGCTGTATAAGACGTTTGCCATTACGGAGCGGTGGAAGCTGCAGTTACGGGCCGAGGCGGTGGACGCGCTGAACCATGCGCACTTCATCGGGCCGAATACAGCACCGACCAACACTCTGTTCGGAACGGTGAACGGAACGATTTGGAGTGAGCAGCGGAAAATAACGGTGGCGGCGAGGGTGACTTTCTAGTAGGAGGCGAGGAGGAGGGGGTCGGTCGTCTGCTTCGGCTGCAAGCCGGCGGCGTACGCTTCATGGTGTGTGAAGACCCATTGGTGGATGGCGGCGAGCGTGCGGAGGCGGGCGCGCTCCGGGGCTCGCAGCTCGATAGCGGCCGTTTCCTTGGCATTTCGGGCAATGAGAGCCTCCGGAGTTAGCCCTTCATCAGGGCAGACCTGATAGGTCAACACGTAACCTTTGTCAGGGCCCGCGGCGGAAAATACCCAGTCAAAACACGTCTGCGTGCGGGCGATGTGGAACTGGGAGGTGATCACGTGCAAACGGCGGTAACCTCGGGGGCTCGTATGGAGCAGCCGCGTGAAGAGGGCGTTGCCGATCGTGTCGAGGGAGAGATTCTCTTCGAGTAAATCGACCCGGGGGACGCCGTGAGTGAGTAAGTAATTCGCGGCCGCCTTGGCTTCTGAGATCGAGTTGCCCGGCTTGTGGGGGGAGCCGGCACTCAGGGTTAAAATCGGCTGCTGCTTACGATTGGCCAAAGCCGCGTCGAGACGGGCTACGGTCCACGGAGGAAGGTTGCCGCCGGCCAGCAACCCTCCGCCTGGGACAATGATGAGATCCGCTACCACTTGATTCGGACGGCTAGCTGGATGGCTCGGCTGAGGTTGGCTTGGCTCGTGATCCGGCCGAAATTCGTGCTGGTGGGGCCGAGGTCAGGGCCATTGAACGAAGCGCGATTAAGTAAGTTAAACGCCTCCCCGCGGAGCTGAGCCTGGAACCGTTCAAACAGCTTGAAGTTCTTTAGCACCGACATATCAACGTTGTTAATCGTGTCGGCGCGGTAGGTGCTGAAACGGGTATTGAAGGTCCGCCGATTCAAGTCAAGCTGCTGTTGGTTATTGGTATTGAAGCGCGTCCGATCGAAAGCGACTAAAGCTCCATCGGTGGGATGAGCGTTCCAGTTCAGATTCCCACCGTTGTAGATCACGTTGCCCCATTCGACAGGCGGACCGGCTTGGTTCGTATAAATGGTATTAAGCTGCCAGCCGCCGATGACGGCGTCGACAAAGCGGTTGGCGTTGGCCAATAAAGACTTGCCTTTGCCGAACGGGAGTTCGTAGCTGCTTGAGAAAACGAACCGGTAAGGACGATCTTCGTCAGCGATGCGGCGTTGCAGGAATGGATCGGCAGCGTTAAGCCGGTCAGTGGCTTCAATGAGCTTCGAACGCTGGTAGTTCGTCATGAAGCTGAGCCCCTTACTGAAGCGCTTCTGGAGCTGCACTTGGAACATGTGGAAGTTCGACGATCCATTATTTTGCCCCTCGACGCGGACGCCATTGTTGCCCGCGAATTGCGGGTAGGGGCGGAGCAGCTGTTCGAGCCCGATGCTGCCTCCATTGATGTTGGTGCCTGGGAGGAGGCCGGCGAAAGGGTTGGGGACGTTGGCGCGGACGCGGTCGATGTTAGCCTGGTCGCGGGCGCCCGTGGTGGAAAGGAAGCTAAGCGGGATAAAGTTGAGATCGCGCCCTTCGACGAGGCGGCTGGCCGAACTGCCGATGTAGCCCGTTTCGAAGAGGATGCTTTTCCCGAGTTCCCGCTGGATGTTCACGCTCCAACGCCAAGTGATGGGTTGGGCGAGCTTGTTTTCGATGTAGCTGACGTTTTGCCCGAGGAAGGTGTTGACGCCGAGCGAAGAGCCGACCGGCTGGAGGATGCCGCGGGGGAAGGGGTTGTTGATGTACGCCGTCGGAACGCTGAGGTCGCCGGCATCGTTCGCCGGGACGAGGGTGCGTTGGCTGAAGCCGGGCTGGAGAACGCCGGTGGTGCCGTAGGTGGAGTAGAAGGCACCAGCGCCGCCGCGGATGACTGTTTTTCCGCCGATTTTGGACGGCGTCCAAGCGAAGCCGAAGCGCGGACTGAAGGACGAGTTCGGCGGGTTGTAAATGGAATTCTTGTCTGGGGTAGCGAAGAGAACGCCACCGGCGGGGTTGAAGTTGGAGGCCGGGAGCGCCGCGTTCGGCGCTAGCGCATAGGCGGCGCGGGCGGCGGCGGTGGTTCGGTTGACCGCGGTGGGGTCGAAGCCAATGGTGGTGCGATTGAATCGTTCGGTAGTGCCGGTTTCGATTTCGTAACGGATACCTAAGTTGAGCGTGAGATTCGAACGGACGCGCCAGTCGTCCTGCAAGAAGGTGGAGAAGTACTTGGCTTGCTGGGTGCGGGACGCGTTGACGTCGAAGTTACTGTTGCCGTCGGGTCCGACGACCCCGAGGAGGAAACTGGCCAGATCCTGACCGAGGGGGGCACCCGGAGAGTTATCCAGGGGGCCGCGGGTGTAGGAGTTATTAAAGACGAAGCGGCCCGAGGAGTTGCCGAAGCTGTTCGAGCTTTCGCGCTGTTGGCGGATATCGATGCCCGTCTTCAGCGAGTGCTTGCCCGTGATCTTGGTCAGAGTCGAGAAGACTTGGAAGCTATCGAAGGGGGTTTTGTCGCCGCCGGATTCGCCGATATCGGTGAAGTTAGCGAAGTCAATGAAAGGGATGACGCGTTTGTTGCTCGCGGCAGCCATGTTGGCGGGGAAGCCGAGGGAGAGGAAGTCGAAACCGTCGTGAGGACGGGTGGTGCCTTCGGTGAAACGGGTCCAGTTGAGGCGGGTATTTAGGAGGAGGGAGGGCGAGAGGGTATAGACGTCATCGAAGGTGGCACCGTTGTTGACGCGGGAGAGGAGGCCGCCTGTGACGAAAGTACCAAAGCGGCGGCCACGGTCCTCGGTGCGGTCGTTGAGGCGATAGGAGAAAAAGAACTTGTGCTTGTCGGATGCGTTGATATCAAGGCGACCGAGATAGGAAACGAAGTTGTCGGAGCGAATGGCGTTGTTGAAATAGTTGTTATTGCCATCGACTGCGCCGGTCGAGTTCGGCGTTGGAATGAGGCCCAAAATATTGCGGGAGACGGGGTTGATTCGGTTGGCGGGGATGATGTTATTGGGGAAAGGCTGGCGACGGACGCGAGCGCCTTCGCGGACGCCGGTGAGCGGGTCGTAGATTTGGTAGTTCGCGTTGACGGCGAGTAGACCGGAGAGGTCGCCGCCACGCTGTGCTTCGGTGGCGACGGTGGAAAAAGTCGGTTCTGGTTCTGATTGCTTAATGCCTTCGTAGGCGAAGTACCAGAAGGCTTTATTCTTACCGTTGAAGAGCTTCGGGAACATGACGGGGCCGGAGGCGGTGAGCCCGAATTGATTGAAGCGAGTGACCGCCTTTTTCTGGCTGGCGGCGTTCGTAAAGAACTGGGTCGCCTTGAGGGCGGAGACTTGATTGAAGAGGTAAAGGGTGCCGTGGAAGTCGTTAGCCCCGCCCTTCATGACGACGTTGACGGTGCCTCCGCCGGTGTTGCCGTAGGCGGCGTCGGACTGGAAGACTTCGACTTTGACTTCGGCGACAGAGTCGGCGGGAGGATTATAGGCGACGCGGCGATTGCGGGTCATATCGGGCGCACCGTCAAGGAGGAGTTCGTTGGATTGACCTTGGCCGCCGCCCATCGAGAAGCCCGAGGGGCCGGCGTTGTCGAAGGGCCGGGTGAAGCGGGGGTCGGAGGAGGGGACGACGCCGAAGGCGAGTTGGGCTAGAGAGAGCGGGGTGCGGCCGTTCATTGGCATGGACTCGAGTTGTGCCGTAGAGATCACCTGGCCGACGGAAGCGGAGGCGGTGTTCAGCAGCGAAACGTCGGCGTTGACGGTGATGCTTTCGGTGACGGCACCGAGGCTGAGGGTGACGTTCTGCGTTAGCCGTTGGTTGGTACCGATGCGGATGCCGGATTGGACATACTTCTTGAAGCCGTTGGCCTCGGCGGTGAGTTCGTAGTCACCGGGAGGAACGAACGGGAGCGAGAAGGTGCCGTCAGCAGCGGCGACGGCTTCGTAGCCCGTGTTGGTGGAGAGTTCGCGAAGGCGAAGCTTGGTGCCGGATACGGCGGCGCCTTGGGGGTCCGAGACCTGACCAGCGAGGGTGGAGCGAAACTCCTGCGCAAAAAGCGCGAGTGAGCAAAACGTGGCGAATGCGATAACTTGACGCATGAGTACTAGACCTCTGAAATAACCCGACTTGGCCTTAGGATATCAGTTCTTCTTGACAAGTCCATTCCGCCGGAGGAGAGCGCCGGGGTCCGGCTTGCGACCCATGAAGTTTTCGAACAGGGTTTCGGCGGGCTGGCTGTTGCCTTGGGAGAGGACGGAGCGGCGGAAGTGGTCACCAACTTGGCGGCTGATAACCCCGTTCGATTGGAACTTGGTGAATGCGTCGGCGTCGAGAACTTCGGCCCACTTGTAGGAGTAATACCCGGCCGCATAACCACCGGCGAAAATATGAGAGAAGTTGCAAACAGGGCACTCTTCGGGCTCGATTTTGGCGGCGGAGAAGCGTTGCGCCAGTTGACGGCCGAAGGCGTCGGGGGTGCCGTAATCGGCATTGGGCTGGTAGTCGGTGTGGAGTAGGATGTCGAGGGTACCGCGGCTGAGCTGGCCCATTTGCGAGGCGCCAGCGCCAAAGTTGCGAGCTTGCGTCATCTTCGTGAAGAGAGCGTCCGGGAGGGGTTCCCCGGTTTCATAGTGGACGGCGAAGGACTTCAAAACATCCTTTTCCCAGGTGAAGTTTTCCATGATTTGAGACGGGAGTTCGACGAAGTCCCAAGCGACGGAGGTGCCGTTGAGGCGCCGGAGGGGGCCCGCGGAAAGGGCTAGATGGAGGAGGTGGCCGAACTCGTGATAGAGCGTCGAGACCTCGCGGTGGAGCAGGAGGGCCTTGCCAGCCGCGTTAGGTGGGGTGACGTTCGAGACGATGACGCCGATGTGCGGGGTGCCATTTTCCCCGACGAAGAACTGGTTCATCCAAGCGCCGGAGCGTTTGGATTCGCGGGGGAAGAAGTCGGCATAGAA
>JBKJLJ010000899.1:0-3634 GCA_046597015.1 Bryobacteraceae bacterium | reverse complement strand
CCCGGCGATATTCCTTGTAAAAGGAGAGGAGCTCGACGGGGGGATTGTGAACGGTCCGAAGACCGCGGACAATGACATCTCGCTGCCGATGACGGTCGGGACGCATACTTA
This sequence comes from Bryobacteraceae bacterium, assembly GCA_046597015.1. GTDB lineage: Bacteria > Acidobacteriota > Terriglobia > Bryobacterales > Bryobacteraceae. The sequence goes on along the minus strand of JBKJLJ010000899.1, from coordinate 3,523 downwards.
CACTATTTTCGCGGAGCGGGCGAATAGTTACACGTGGACTAACTATACTCTACAACTGTTCTTTGACCAATCGCGGAGTGCACAGATCTCGGCACTTACGGCATTGAATGTGAATTCGACGCAGTACTTTCCGCCCTTTGGGGTGAATCCGGGGATGGTGGAGGATCTGGGCGGGTATCCGGTGAAATCGCCGGGGACGCTGATTTACAAATCGGGAAAGACGGAGGTGACGCTGACGTCGTTTCAGTTTTCGGACCCGTCGCTGTATAAGCAAGACCGGGTGAGCCCTTTTGAGGCCAAGAGCAACCGGATTATGGAGAACGTGGGGCAGTTTACGGTGGAAGTGAAGGCGGCGCCGGAGTTATCGGCGGGTGGGGTGGTTAACGGAGCTAGTTTTGCGGCGAAGGTGGCTCCGGGGGCGTTGATTAGCTTGTTTGGAACGGACTTGGCGGTGGAGACGGTGGGGGCGACGTCGTTGCCGTTGCCTCGGCAGTTGGGCGGAACGTCAGTGACGATTGGAGGGAAGGCGGCACCGCTGGTTTATGTGAGCGCGGGGCAGATCAATGCGCAGGTGCCTTATGAGGTGGTCGAGGGGCCGGCGGTGCCGGTGGTGGTGACGGTGAATGGGGAGGCGTCGGCAGCGGGAAGTGTGAGCGTGGTGGCGGCGGCGCCGGGGATTTTCCAGTTTGGGCAGCGGCGGGCGGTGGTGCAGAACGCCGACTATAGTGTCAACACGGCGGAGAACGGGGCGGCGGCGGGAAGTTATGTGGTCGCGTATTTGACGGGGGCGGGGCGGTTGGACAACGGGGTGGAGAGCGGGGCGCCGGCGAAGGGGGATCCGATTTCGCGACCTCGGAATCTGGTGACGGCGACGTTGAACGGGGTTCCCTTGGAGGTCGCCTTCGCCGGGCTAACGCCGGAGTTCGTGGGATTGATGCAGGTGAACTTCAAGGTGCCGGGTTTGGCCCCGGGTTCCTACGCGCTGGTCGTGACGGCGAACGGGGAGAAGAGCAACGCAGCGATGGTGACGGTGAAATAAGGGATCCTATGGATCCCTCTGGTAAGGCTAAAGATAATCTCATATTCGATTCAGAGTCGTCCGATAGGGAGCTATACCTCAACCTAAGGACTGCTTCTGGATGCCTATGAATCCGTTCGCTACGGGCCGTCGCGCCTTTTTGTGCTCATTGGTGCTATTGCTGCCGGTGGGCAGCGCTTGGGGGCAGCGATTGGAGCGCGGCCGGGCGGAACGGATGCTGGAGCGGCCCCACGTGGCCGCCCAGTTTATCGTGAAATTCCGGGATGTGGAGCAGGCACCGGAGATGGCGGCGCTGGGGGCGTATGCCACCGGAGGGGTGAGAGGGATGGCGCGGTTGGGGACCTCGGGGCTGCATTTGGTGCGGACGGGGCGGAGCGGGGCGGCGGTTTTGGAGCAGCTCAGCCAGCATCCGGACGTGGAGTATGTAGAGCCGGATTATATTGTGACCGCGAGTAAGTTACCGAACGATCCGCAGTTCGGGAGTCTATGGGGTTTGCAGAACACGGCTCGGCCGGGAGCGGATATAGGGGCGACGCTAGCTTGGGATATTACCACCGGATCAAAAGGGGTAATGGTGGGAGTTATCGATACGGGCGTGGACTTTACTCATCCGGACTTGACGGCGAACGTGTGGACGGCGCCGCGGGAGTTTACGGTGACTGTTTTAGGGAACCCGGTGACGTGTGCGGCGGGGACGCGGGGTTTTAACGCGATCACGAAGACGTGCGTGCCGATGGATGACCACGGGCATGGGACGCATGTGGCGGGGACGATTGCGGCGGCCGGGAACAATGGGAGCGGGGTGGCCGGAATTAATTGGACGGGGAGCGTCTTGCCGTTGAAGTTTTTGTCTTCGAAGGGAAGTGGGAACACGTCGGATGCGGTACTGGCGATTGATTTTGCGGTGCAGTTGAAGAAGCTATTTCCGGCGGAGGCGAACGTGCGGGTATTGAACAATAGTTGGGGCGGGGGTGGGATGTCGCAGGCGTTGGAGGCGGCGATTGGGCAGGCGAATACGGCGGGAATGCTGTTTGTGGCGGCGGCGGGGAACGAGGCGAGCAATAACGATATGACGGCGAGTTTTCCGGCTAATTCAGAGAATGCGAACGTGATCAGCGTGGCGTCGACGGACCAGTTGGACGGGCTGTCGAGTTTTTCGAATTATGGGATGAAGGTGCATTTAGCGGCTCCGGGGAGCAAGATTTTGTCGACGTTTTTGAACGGGCAGTATGCGTCGATGAGCGGGACGTCGATGGCGACGCCGCAGGTGGCGGGGGTGGCGGCGCTGGTCTTGTCGGCTTGTGAAAGCTTGGATACAGCGGGTTTGAAGCGGGTGTTGTTGCAGACGGTGGATCCGCTGAATGTGTTGACGGGGAAGACGCTAACGGGTGGGCGATTGAATGTGTACAAGGCGATTCGGCAGTGCGCGACGCCGAGCGTGGGGCTGGAGGCGAGCCCGAGTTCGCGGATGTTGAAGGCCGGGGAGACGACGACGTTTACGCTGACGCCACGGGGTTTTGGCGGGGTGACGGGGACGCCGACGGTTCAGGTGACGGGTTTACCGGCGGGGGTGACGGCGACGGTGAACGGAGCTTTGGTTTGGGGGACGGGGACGGGGTTAACGGTGGTGACGGCGGGAACGGCGGCGCCGGGGACGTATGCCTTGACGGCGACGCTTTCGATGGGGAGTTTGCGGGCGACGACGGCGTTGACGCTGGTGGTGCAGGCGGCGACGGTGACGGCTCCGTTTACGTTGGCGGCGACGCCGACGGCGATGGACGTGGTGAGGGGGGCGAGTGGCGCGTTGACGTTGCGGGTGGCGCGGGCGAGCGGGTTTACGGGTCCGGTGACGGTGGTGGTGGAGGGGTTGAGCGGGGGGCTGACGGCGACTCCGTTGACGATTGCGAGCGGGGCGACGACGGGGACGGTGACGCTGGCGGCGGCGGGGACAGCGACTTTAGGGACGGTGAATTTGCGGGTGGTGGGAACCGGGGGTAGCCCGGCGGGGAGCGTGGCTGCACCGGTGAGTGTGACGGTGCGGATGCCGGCGGCCCCGTTCACGATGACGGCACCGGGGGCGCTGCAGGTGACGCCGGGGGGGAGTGGGATGGTGGTGGTGACGATTGTGCGGAATACCGGATTTACGGGTGCGGTGACGGTGGGGGCGGAGGGGCTGAGTGCGGGACTAACGATGGCTCCGATGACGATTGCGAGCGGGGCGACGACGGGGAACGCGGTGTTTACAGCGACGGTGGGGGCAACGGCGGGGACAGCCGCAGTGAGGCTGGTGGGGACGGGCGGAACGCCGCTGGCGGCGACGGCGGCGACGGTGAACGTGACGGTGGGGCAGACGTTGACGCTGGCGGTGGACGCGGCGCGGACGGAGATCAAGGCCGGGACGGTGGGTTCGATTCCGGTTCGATTGGCTTCGAACGGGGGGATAGCGGGGCGGATTGAGTTCAGCGTGGGCGGGTTGCCGGCGGG
>JBKJLJ010000521.1:0-3029 GCA_046597015.1 Bryobacteraceae bacterium | reverse complement strand
CGTGGAGAGGAAGAGGGCGGCAACGATGTACCAGCGGAGGTGGGAGATTGGGGGAGGCATCTGCTCGTGTGAAGATAGCGCAGATGGGAGGGGCGGTGGCGAGTCGTTTACCATTTCGCCGAGCGGTACGCCCTTCTGGGCGGCGTGCTCGGTTAAAAAATGTTGGAGGTCAGGGGTTAGGTAAATCGGCAAGCGGAGTTCGGCGTTGGGCCGGAAAAGCTCGCCGCGCTGGCCTTTGGTGAAATCATGTTCAGGTTGCAGGTCAGTTCCTCGGTACAGGGTAGCGACTGGTCCAAGATGCTCGCAGTGCGAGCGGCCAGTTCGAGCGGTTGGTTACTTGGGGAGTGATCACGCCGCCTGTTGAAGACGGCGACCATGACGTCGAAGCGTAATCTCGATCCGTCACGTCGCACGGAGCGCGGCGGATCTCGTTATCGCAACGATCGAGGCCGACCAAGCGCCTTGGTGGCAACGGTGCTCGCAGGCGATCTGGCGGCCGCAGCGGCTGTTCGGGCACCGGGGGGTGCGCGTTACGTCCGCTCTGACGATGGTTGAAACCAGCCGGACCGTACTTGGCGCACGCTTATCGGGAAGGATCACGGTGCCGTAAGAGCGAGCGGCATTATTCACTCTTCCGAGTACAGAGCGTAACACTATTTGGCAGAGCGAAGGTCAGCGACGGCGACCTGAACGGCCTTTTTTGTACGGAGACCAGCAGCGTGCCAGACTTCTGCAAATATTGCCGTTTCGTCGGGGTTATCGGCAACGGTCTCCAGAGGTTCTTTCCTTTGGAGAATCTGGGCGGCCTTCAATGGCTAAAGTGACGGAGTGAGATCGTGGCTAGCCCCACCGCCTTTTGCCGCTATTCTTCTTGGGCAACCGCCGAAACTGCGACCGGTTGCGCTGTTGGCCTCGAAGTAAGCGATTGGGCGCACCTCGTTCTTTGGATTCTGTCCCGCCTAAATCACGACACGAATCCGTACGTTCGGCGTAGAGACCAGACGCTTGGCGCGGTACACGGGTTTAAGGGCGCTGCACTTGAAGGTCGTCGCAGATCTTGCGGGCGAGAAAATCGTTCCCTTCACGATGACGCGGTACTGCCGTGGCGCGCTTTGAGGACCGGTTAACGTAAACCGAATGGTTGTTACCCTCGCGCAGCAACTGACAACCGTTCCCTTCAAGATGGCGAATCAAGTCGATCCGCTTCAAGCAGCGGGAATGGAAAAGGGCTCACGGATTACCACGGTGCTCCCCAAGGACTCTTCAGCTAGCTGGCGGTTTGCGTCGAGGACAAGCGAGACCGCTTCGGCGAGGTTAGATCTGGCTTCCTCGATCGTCGCGCCCTGCGTATTCGCGCCAGGCAGTTCCTCGACGAAAGCTATGTAGCCTTCCGGCACCTCTTGAAATACGGCGGTTAGTGTCATCGTCTTCAATGCTATCAGGGCGGTGGCGTCGTCGCATGAAGGCCCCTAATCTATAGCCGCAGTTCATCAAAGAAGCCTGCCCGAGCTCTCTCCGCTTCGCCACGCCGGTGATCAGATGACGATTGGACCCGATAAACGGCGCCGGGAGCGAAAGAATAGCCGAGTTCACACTGAAACACCACTGCATGCCGAAGCCCGCCCCTCCCGCTGGTATGACGCCGGGAGCGGTTTGATTTTTAGGTCGCTACTGCGACTAGTCGTTCTCTATCTGCGTGCACGGTTTTGCTCCGCCGAGCCTTGCCCGGATTTTAAGCCATAGTGTTAAGTGATGGCTTCGGATCGAGCGCTGGAGGGCTCATCGGGGAGAGAAGTCTTGCGCCCTTTGAGATTTTTGGACAAAAAGGCGCGGACGAACGATTGAAAGAGGCGGTGATTGTGCCGCACGGCAGTGATGTTCGGATAAAAGTCCGTGCCGGCAACAGAGACTGGTGGTTTGCGCAACTCGAAGTTGTGTTTTCAGGATGACGGGCAGGTGTGCCAGGTTGGACGCCCGTCTCCCGTGGAACGGATCCGCGCCTTGGGCGCGATTCATCTGGCGACCGCGCAAGCTTCGGGTGACCCTCCCGCTCTCGTGCAAATGCCGACGCGCTACGGCATCCCGTGGAGTGACGGGCTACCATTGGGACTATGTTGCTTGGGTTTTGGCTTCTCGCAGCCGCAGGGGCTTGGGCGGATATTTCGGCGGGGAGCGGAATTACGGCGAAGCTGGAGCACGGGTTGACCGCGGAGAAGCACCTGCCGGAGACGGTGGTGGGCGGAGTCGCGCTGTTCGACTTCGACAAGGACGGCAAGCTCGACGTTTTTCTGACCAACGGGGCGGGACAGCCTAGCCTGCGGAAGACCGGAGCGAAATATTCGAACCGGCTCTATCGGAACTTGGGGCAGGGGCGGTTTGCCGATGTTACCGAGAAGGCAGGATTGGCCGGGACCGGGTTCGACATGGGCGCGGCCGCCGGGGACTTCGATAACGACGGCTGGACCGACCTGTTTGTGACCGGGGTCGCGGGAAATACGCTGTGGCGGAACCGGGGCGATGGGACGTTTGCCAATGTGACGGTGGCAGCAAAGTTGGGTTCAGCCGGGCCCTGGGCCGTGGGGGCCGGGTGGTTCGACTTTGACAATGACGGTGATCTGGATTTGTTTGTGGTCAACTACGTCCGGTGGGATCCGGCGACCGAGATACTCTGCGGGGAACAGGTGCGGACGTACTGCCATCCGAAGCATTACGCGCCGCTGGTCAACACGCTGTACCGGAATAATGGCGACGGGACGTTCACCGATGTTTCCGTCCCAAGCGGGATCGCGGCTCATCCGAGCAAGGGCATGGGCTTGGCGTTTGGGGACGCCAACGGGGACGGGCTATTAGACATCTTCGTAACGAACGATACCCAGCGGAATTCGTTGTTTTTGAACGAGGGCGAGGGGAGGTTCCGCGAGGCCGGTGGGCCGGCCGGGGTGGGGTTCAATGACGACGGGCCCGCGCTATCGGCGATGGGGGTGGACTTCCGGGATTGGGACAACGACGGACAGGAAGACCTGTTCGTG
>JBKJLJ010000413.1:0-7245 GCA_046597015.1 Bryobacteraceae bacterium | reverse complement strand
TGTACCAGGCTTTGCGGAGGAAGAGGACGATGCCGATGGCGGTGACGATCGCCGCGTAGAAAGAGGTCATACGGTGATTTTGCGCACGGTGGGTCCGGCGACGCCACGGGGGAATAGTTTGGTTTCTTCGGTGGCTTGCCACGCACCGGTGGAATCCTGAGCGCGGGCTTCGGCTTGGATCGCGTCGGGGGCGGAGAGGGCGATCTGCCAGCGGGTCCAGGTGTAGGGAGAGAGAGGATTTTCGAGCGTGGCGTTCTTCCATTCGCCGAGGGGGCCATCCTTCGAGAGGAGGCGGACCTGGACGGCTTGGATGCCTCGACTGCCGGCGAAGGAGACGCCGACGATTTCGGTGGGGGTGGCCTTATCGATGTAGGAGGCGATGTTGGTTTTGGCTTCCTTCGTGTAGCCCATTTTGGGCCAGGTGCCGAAATAGGGCTGGGAGACGAAGGCGATCTCGCCGATCCACTTCACGTTTTTGAAGCCGTAATAGCGAGGGCAGAGCATGCGGATGGGAAAGCCGTGGGCTCGGGTGAGCGATTGGCCATTCATGCCGAGGGCGAGGAAGACTTCGTCGGAGAGGGCATAGTCGAGGGGGAGGGAGTCGCCGTGGCCGTCGGTGCCGATGAAGGCCACTTCTTTAATGTTGGGGGGGAGGGTTGATCCGTCCAGGATTTGGCGCAGGGGGAAACCGGACCATTCGGCGGTGCCCATGAGGTCGGACTTGATGGTGTTGGAGACGCAGCGGAGGGTGATGTAGCGCTGCTGACGCTTGGCTTGGAGGAGTTGGAGGTAGGAGAGCGACAGGATCTCTTTGCCATCGACGGTGAACTTGAGACGCCAGGTGGCGGGGTCGATCGTGGGATCAACCGCGTTTTTCGACATCGTGTAATGCTGGCCGACGGCGGTGACTGCCATGCGGGCGAATTTATTGAACTGGTTGACCGGGGGGGTGAACTTCCAGAGGTCGAAGGGCTTGGCGGCGCGGGCGGCGAGGCGGGCGTCGCGGAGGTAGCCTTCTACGGCGACGGCAATTGTGGTGCTGCTCATGACGGCGGAGATGAGGCGGCGGCGGGACGGGGAGAATTTTTCGACGCGGGGGGCGGCGAGGACGAGGGCGCCGAGGGCGGGTATCCAGAAGGTCGGGGACAGGGACCAGAAGAGAAAGTAGTAGGCCGTGGCGACGGGGAGAATTGCTATATAACGCCAGGAGAGGGCGACGAGGGTCATGCCGAAGCCGAGAGCGAAGAGGCCGCCGGTGAGAGCGAAGGGTTTAGCCCAAGCACCCATGGTTTCGAGGAGCAGGACGCTGTAGGTGTTCGGGGTGCGCGCCATGATCCATTCGCCGATGATTTCGGTGAAGAGCGGGACGCTGAACAGGTAATGGCAAAGGTAGTGGACGAGCAGGCCGAGGGCGGTGGCCAGCGACCCGCGTTCAATGGCGGTTTTCATGATTGGAACTGGCGCCGGACGAGGGCTCCGGCGGTGATGCTGTATTTTTTCCAGGACGGGACGACGGCGCGTCGGGCGTAGACGTTATAGTCCATTTTCTCAATTCGGCCGAGGATGTCGCGGTAAACTTTGGCGGCGATTTCGACGGCGAAGCGGCCTTCGGGTTTCAGTAAGGGGATGCCGGGGAAGGAGCGTTCGTAGTAGCCACGGGCGCGGTCGATTTGGAACCGCATGAGGGCGTCGAAGTTGGGGCCGCGTTGACGGGCGAGGAGGTCAGCTTCGGAGTAGTTGAATTGGGCGAGTTCGTCGGCGGGGAGGTAGATGCGGCCGCGGTCGGCGTCTTCGGCGAGGTCGCGGAGGATGTTCGTGAGTTGCATGGCGATGCCGAGGTCTTCGGCGTAGGCGAGGGCATCGCCGCGGAAGCCGATGACGTGGGACATCATGAGACCGACGACGCTGGCGACGCGGTAGCAGAAGAGGCGGAGGTCGGCGAAGTTGGCGTAGCGCACCTTTTCGAGATCCATGCGCATCCCTTCGATGAGTTCGAGGGGGTAGCTTTCGGGGAAGCCGCATTGGCGGCGGGTGTGCTCGAAGAGCATGAGGACGGGGCTTTCGACGGTTTGCCCGTTCATGACGGCGAGGAGTTGTTCGCGCCAGGATTCGAGTTCGCGGCGGGCGGCTTCGAGGTCGGGGTTTTCATCGACGATGTCGTCGGTGGAGCGGCAGAACCAGTAGACGCCGTAGGCGGCTTCGGCGAGGTTAGGCGGAAAGAAGCGGGTGGCGAAGTAGAAGCTTTTCGAGCCGGCGGCGGTAGCGGCGGCAGCACTACTTTTCCACTCCGCTAGGTGTTCGGAATCCGCTCGCATATGAGTTTTTCGGCGATACGGGCTGAGCTTAGCACGCCGGGAACTCCCGCGCCGGGATGGGTGCCGGCCCCGACGAAGAAGAGGTTCTTAACGTCTTCGCTTTCGTTGTGGGGGCGGAACCAGGCGGACTGAGTGAAGATGGGTTCGAAGGAGAAGCCGGAGCCGCGGTAAGTGTTGAGGGTGGTCTCGAAATCGAGGGGGGTGAAGCAGCGCTCGGTGACGAGGCGGGACTGGAGACCGGGGAGATAGTTATCCTCCATATACTTCATGACGAGGTCGCGGAAAGGCTTGGCTTCTTTGGTCCAATCGATGCCGCTGAGCTGGTTGGGGACGGGGATCAGGGCGTAGAAGCAGTCGTGGCCGGGAGGAGCCATGGTGGGATCGGTTTTCGAGGGGCGGTGGAGATAGATGGAGAAGTCTTCGCCGAGGATCTTCTTATTGAAGATGTCGTCGAGGAGTTCCTCGTAGCGGCGACCGAGGAGGATGGTGTGGTGTTCGATGTTTTCGTACGTGCCACGGGTGCCGAAGTAGATGACGAAGAGTCCCATCGAATACTTCATGCTGTCGAGTTTCTTGTTGGTCCACTTGGCGCGGGAGCGCTCGGGGAGCATTTTGCGGTAGGTGTTGGCGACGTCGGCGTTGCTGACGACGGCGTCGGCGGTGTGCATTTGGCCGACGTCGGTATCGATGCCGGAGGCGCTGCCGCCGCGGGTGAGGATGCTGCGGACGGGAGTGTTCAGGTGAATTTTGCCGCCGAGTTCTTCGAAGAGTTTGCCGAGGGCGGCGACGACGGCGCCGGTGCCGCCCATGGCGTAATGGACGCCCCATTCGCGTTCGAGGTGATGGATGAGGGCGTAGATGGATGTCGTTTGGAAGGGGTTGCCGCCGACGAGGAGCGGATGGAAGCTGAAGACGCGCTGGAGGAGCGGATCCTTGATGTAGCGCTTGACGAACTGGAAGACGGTTTTGTGGCTCTGGAGGCGGATGAGGTCGGGGGCGATTTTGACCATATCCATGAAGTTCAAAAACGGGACGTCGGAGAGTTCGACGAAGCCTTTCTGGAAGATGAGTTTGGCTTGGCGGATCATCTCCTGGTAGCCTTCGACATCGCCTGGGGAGAAGGCGGCGATTTTGCGGATGGTTTCCGTTTCGTCGGCGTTGTAGGAGAAGCTGCGGCCGTCGTGGAACTCGATTTTATAGAAGGGATCGACGGGGACGATATTGACGTAGTCTTTGATGTCGCGACCGGCTCCGGAGAAGAGTTCGTCGAGCATGAAGGGGGCGGTGATGACGGTGGGTCCAGCGTCGAAGGTGAACCCGTCCTGCTGGTAGACGTAGGCTCGGCCGCCGAGTTTGTCGCGGGCTTCGAAGAGTTCGACCTGGTAACCGCGAGTTTGGAGCCGGACGGCGGTGGCGAGACCGCCAAAACCGCTGCCGATAACGATAATTTTTTTCAAGATCCGGGCGGAGGAAGGGGCAAGAGGTTCTGACATGGAGCGACTAAGCGATGGACTTTACTTCGAGGTAGTCGAGCATTTGGGAGATTTCGGCGGACTGGTGGCCGAAGGGGGAGAGGAGGGAGCGGGTATCGGCGAGTTGGCGTTCGAAGGGTTCGCGGGAGCTGGCATGGCCGTCGTTGAGATCGTCCATGAGCTGGTAGGAGATGCCGAATTCTAAGCCGAGCCGGGTGGCTTGCTGACGGAGAGGTTTATCGAGAGGGGAGCCGAGGAGGCCGGCTCGGGCGGCGAGTTTGAAGAGGGGGGCGGTTTTGAGCTCGGCGAGGCGGCGGGAGCTGCCTCCGGGGGAGGCGAGGTCCATGGCTTGGCCGCCGACGAGGGAGTTGCAATCGAGGACGCGGAGGAGTTTCTGTTGGAAGCAGCCGAGCAATTCGGATTCGGCGGGGCAGGTGACGCCTTCGGTGGCTTGGCGGGCGGCGAGGGCGACGAGGCTGAAGGCGGCGAGGACGGCGGTGGCTTCGCCGAATTGGCGATGGACGGTGGGTTGGCCGCGGCGCATCATTTCATCGTCCATGCAGGGGAGGTCGTCGACAATGAGGGAGGCGCAGTGGAAGAGTTCGATGGCAAGGGCGCCTTTGGTGACGAGGCGGACGTCCGCGTTCGCCATGCGGCCGATGCGGAGGGCTAGAACGGGCCGGAGCCGTTGGCCGCCATTGAGCACGGCAAAACGCATCGCCTTGAAGACGGGATTGGGGGCCGGACCGGAGGAGATGTCGAGGGCCTGTTCGAGGGCTTCGTCGACGAAATTCCGATCAGCGACGAGGGTGGGCAGTAGTGCCGGGCTCATCATGATACTCCGTGAGATGATTGTGACTAGCGACTTGGTGTATTTTTGATTATCGCAAGGATTCAGAAAAATGCGAAAAATGACTATCAGCCTCTCGCCGGGGGCGATCGGCGTAAAGGCGACCCAGGAACAGGCGATTGAATTCGCTCATTTCTATGGCTATGAAGCGGTGGAACCGTTCGGCGAGACGCTGGCGGGGCTTTCGGCGTTACAGCTAAAGGACTTGGCAGCGAAGCTGCAGGCGCAGCGGTTGGTTTGGGGGTCGGCGGGCCTGACCGTGGAATATCGGAAGGATCTGGCGACATTTGAGGCGGGAATGGCGAAGTTTCCGGCGGTGGCAAAGGCGTTGGCGACGGCGGGGGTGAAGCGGGTATCGACGTGGATCATGCCGGGGCATGAGGAAATTACGTATTCGCAGAACATGAAGCAGCACGCGGAGCGGTTGCGGGCGATTGCGACGGTTTGCAAGGACAATGGGCAGCGGTTGGGGTTGGAGTACGTGGGGCCGAAGACGCTGTGGACCTCGCGGCGATTTCCGTTTTTGCATACGATGGCGGAGTGCAAGGACCTGATTGGGGCAATTGGGACGGGGAACGTGGGGTTCGTGCTGGATTCGTGGCACTGGCAGATGGCGGGGGAGAAGGCGGCGGAGTTAAAGACGCTGACGAATGCCGACATTGTGTCGGTGGATTTGAACGACGCTCCGGCGGGGATTCCGGCGGACCAGCAGATTGATTCGCAGCGGGAGTTGCCGCTCGCGACGGGCGTGTTGGACGTGAAGACGTTTTTGAATACTTTGAACGAATTGGGGTGCGATGCGCCGGTGCGGTGTGAGCCGTTCAATGCGCCGTTACGGGCGTTGCCGGCGGAGCAGGCGCTGGCGAAAGTGGCGGATGCGATGAAGCGGGCGATGGCTCTGATTGGGTAGCCTGACTGCAACCAAGCGGCAGGTTAACGCATCTTAAACATTGACTATGAACACTTTGAAGACTTATGTCCTGCTCGCGGCGCTGACCGCGTTGCTGGTAGCGGTGGGTGCGGCGGTGGGCGGCCGGAATGGTTTGATGATCGCCTTGGGCATGGCCGTCGTGATGAATTTTGTCTCGTATTGGTGGTCGGACACGATTGTGCTGAAGATGCATAACGCGCAGGAGATCACAGCGGGGGACGCGCGGGAGTTGTTTTCGATGACGCAGGGGTTGGCGCAGAAGGCCGGGATTCCTATGCCGAAGTTGTACCTGATTCCGGACGAATCGCCCAACGCGTTTGCGACCGGGCGGAACCCTTCAAAAGGTGCGGTGGCGGTGACCGAGGGGTTGCTGCGGGCGCTGAGCCGGGAAGAGATTGCGGGGGTGATTGCGCACGAACTGGGCCATATTGCGCACCGGGATACGCTGATTATGACGGTTTCGGCGACGATTGCGGGAGCGATCAGTTCGCTGGGGCAGATGGCGATGTGGGCTTCCATGTTCAGCGGTGGCCGGCACGACGACGACGAAGGCGGCAGCCCGATTGGCGGGTTGGTGGCGATGATTGTAGCGCCCTTTGCGGCGATGTTGATTCAGATGTCGATTTCGCGGTCGCGGGAGTTTTTGGCGGATAGGGCGGCGGCGGAGTACACGGGCGAGCCGCGGGCTTTGGCGAATGCGTTACAGAAGATTGAATCGTGGTCGCAACAGGTGCCGATGACGCAGGGTTCGCCAGCGGTGGCGCACATGTACATTTCGAACCCGTTTTCCGGGGGATGGATTGCGAGTATGTTCTCGACGCATCCGCCGACGGCGGAGCGGGTGGCGCGACTGCAGGCTATGAGCTTAAGCCGGTAAGTTCGCGGCGGAGCAGGGCGCGACCGCGATGGAGACGTTGCTTGGTCGCGTCTGTCGAGAGGCCGAGGATTTCGGCGGTTTCGGCGGTGGAGAGCTCTTCGCGGTCGCGGAGGAGGAGGACAGCGCGGTAGGTGTCGGGGACGAGGCGGAGGGCGGCTTCGACTTCGGCAGAGAGTTCATGCTGGAGGAGTTGGGTTTCAGGGTCGGGGTCCGAGGTGGGCAAGGGGAGGATGTCGTAGGGGATTTCGGCGACGGGGGCGAAGACGCTCTTGCGGCGCATGGTGAGGCAGCAGTTGCGGGCGATGGAGAACATCCAAGGTTTGATGCGGGTGGGATCAGCTAGATGCTGCCAATTTTGGGAGACTTTTAGGAGAGTGTCCTGGGCGACATCTTCGGCGTCTTCGCGCTGGCCGCACATGAGCCAAGTGTATTGGAAGACTTTGCGCTGGATGGTTTCGAGGAGGGGGGAGAGGGCGGTCTGGTCGCCGGTGAGGAGGCGGGTGGCGAGTTCGACTTCGGGAGGGTTCACACCACCGATGGTAGCGTTTCGACGGTGAGGGTGATTTCGGGGGTAACCAGAAGGGTGTTTTTGACGAGGCACTTTTCCGCGCTGCGGCGGGCGCCTTCGAGGTGGGCGGGGTCAGAGACTTGAGGGATGACGACGCGGATGTTGAAGCGGCCGAGGCGGGCGGGGGCGGTGGCCTTTTCGGCGTCGACGAAGACTTCCATGCCTTGGGCGGGGAGGTTGTTGCGGCGGAGGTATTCGGCGGCGTAGTACATGGCGCAGGTGCCGAGGGAGG
>JBKJLJ010001056.1:0-5820 GCA_046597015.1 Bryobacteraceae bacterium | reverse complement strand
TTCGACCGTGACGGTGTAGTTGCCGGGCTGGACAAGGTCAAACAGGTATTGGCCGGCAGGGCTGGTTTGCTGCGTGGCGAGGATGCCGGTATTGTCGTTCTTCAGAACGACGGAGGCCCCGACGACGACAGCCTCGGTGGCATCGGAGACGCGGCCTTGAACGCGGCCGCGAGTATCTTGAGCGAGGAGTGCGGGGACCGCACAAAGAGCAAGCGCAACCACGGCGCACTGAGTCTTCAACATAGAACCTCCGAAATTGCTCCGGGGATTACATCACAAAGAATTCTCGGGGGCAACCGTGTGAGGCTATTGTGAATTAACTGTAATGAATTTAGTTAGTGCCTTTGGGCTTACGTGGCGGCCGCCGCCGCGGCATCTCGCAATTCGAGATATGCATGGGGTTAGGAGCGGCGAGGAGTCCACCTTCGAGCGTCCAAGGGGAAATGGATCGGAGGGCTTCGGCGACGGTTTGAACGGTGCCGTTGGGGACTCCGGCGGCGTTGAGACGCTGTTGCCAATTGAGTTTGGAATCGGCCGCAAAAAGGGGAACCAGTAGTTCGACGAGTTCGCGGCGATGCTGCACGCGGGAGGCGTTTCCGGCAAAGCGCGGGTCGGTAGTCCAACCTGGCTGACCGAGTTCGAGGCAGAAGCGTTCCCAGATGCGTTCGTTGGGAACCCCGACGGCAAGGTGACCATCGGCGCAACGAAAGACTTGATAGGGGACGATGTTGGCGAGACCGAGGCCGGCAGGGTTGGGGTCGATTCCGGCGAGCAGGGCAGCCGAGGTGAGGGGAGACATCGCACTCAGAAGACTTTCAAAAAGGGAGACGTGAATCCGGGCCCCTTCGCCGGTGTTCTGTTTCCTGACGAGGGCCGCCAGGATGGCTTGGCCGGTGAACATCGCCGCCATGATGTCAGCGACCGGGAAGGAAGTTTTGCCTAGCTCTGAACCGGGTACTGCGCTGGTATGCATGAGGCCGCTGAGGGCTTGGATGATGAGGTCGTAGCCGGGTTGGGTTGACTCCGGACCGAAGCCGCTGACGGAGGCGTAGATGATTTGCGGATTGCTGGCGCTGAGATCGGAGTAGCCCAGGCCAAGGCGATCCATTACGCCCGGGCGGAAGTTTTCGACGACGACGTGGGCGGCGGCGGCCATCTCCAGGACGCGTTGCCGGTCGGATTTCAGATCGAGAAAGAAGCTGTCCTTGTTTCGATTCAGGCCGAGCCAGTAGGTGCTGTCGTCCTCAAAGAACGGCGGGCCCCACTGCCTGGTTTCGTCACCGGTGCCCGGCTCTTCGATTTTCGAGACCTCGGCGCCGAGATCAGCCAGGAGCATGGTGCAGAACGGGCCGGCGACGGCGCGGGTGAAGTCAAGAATGCGGATGCCCGTGAGCGGTAGACTCACGCGACGGGGACCTGTTCGGTGGCAGAAGGGAGAAGCGCCGCGGGGATGAGATATCCTCGCGAGAGGAGGCCGAAGAGCACCGGCATGGCGGCACCTTGGAGCTTTTCAAACGGCACTTTTATAGAGGCAGCGAGCTCCGTCAGAAGTTGACGCAGCGTCGCAGTGCCATCGCAGCGGGCGCAGAGGCCGGCGATGTGATGATCTACTTTCCCGCTGTAGTTCAGCGGCTCTTCGAGAAGTAATTCGGCGCTGATCGGACCCCAGCGGCCGTTGTCCTGAACCAGGATATGCCGCAATCGGGCCTGGGGGGCGAGTTTGTAGGACTGATCGAGAATTTCGTCGAGCGAGGAGTCTTTGATGTTGTCGAGAAGGTCGAACATCTGGAGCAAGGTCGCACCCCACTGGCCCCGCATCAGGTCCGGAGCCTCATCGGCGTAGAACCAATTCTCGCCGGTTCGCTTCCGCATTGCCACGAGTCCGGTCTGCATCGATTCCATGCCCAAAGCTTCGTAGTGAGCGATCCAGCGGTCGTATTTTTTTGCATACTCCGCCAGAGAAAGGGTTCGTTGGTCACCTTGCATCCAGGTCAGAGCGTATCGGCTGGGTTCGATCGGGGTGCCATAGGTGATCCAAACGTCACAGCCGTTGCCAGCGGTCCACTGCTGCATCCGTTCGTTGGCGGAGTTGCCCTTCAGGGAAGCCCATTCACAGACCGTGAGGCTGATGCCACCCTCTTCGAGATATGCCCCGGCATTGCGGATAACGGTTTCGGTCACGCGATCTCCGCCCAGGCCGCCATCCCGGTAATGGAAGTCGGACTCCGGGGAGATAACAAAGGGTGGATTGGCAACAATCAGGTCGAACTTCTCTCCTTCGACAGCGGAGAAGAAATCGGAGTAGCGGAAGTCGATATTGTCGATGCCACTGAGCTGGGCCGCAAATCGTCCCATGCTCAAGGCCCGTTCGTTGATATCGAGGCCCACCACCTGGTCGGTGTGACGCGCCAACAGGAGGGATTGAACGCCCCCGCCGCAGCCGATGTCGAGGGCTCTGCGAACGTGCCGGCGGGGGGTGGCGTTGGCGAGAGTGTTAGAACTGGGGCCCGCGGACATCACCACATGCTTGACCAGTTCGGGTTTGTTCCAAGATCGATCCGCGACGATGTAGGAATTCTTTACAGGGAGTAGAGCGTAGGGGCAAACGATGCCGGCTGCTGATCGGACAAAGAAGGAACCGTTCAAGAGCGCCTCGAACAAGGCGTCTCCAAACGTTTCGCGGCAATCCGCCTCGCTCACGGGCAACTCACCGACGAAGAGACGGAGCAGGGTGCCCAATGCGGGATCGGGAGTCTTGAGATGTTGGAGGACGGGGAAGGCTCCGCCCAAGGTGGGATCACCCTGCATGAAGGGCGGCAGGACCTTGTGGAAGGTCGACTCCTGATACTGCACCTGGAGCAAACGGGCACGGAGGCTGTCGATATCGGCAGGTGCGATCGACGAGAACGGCTTAAGGACGGAATCAGCGGACATGGATGGCGTGGTCTCCCGTAACGAAGCGCGTGATCGGAATAATAATTCCATCACACCAAATGGTTCATGGGTCATATTACATCGCCCCCGTGTATAATCGGGAGCACAATGCCGAAAACTCCAGTGGCAGAAGTATTTATCGACGTTGATCCGCAGCGCAAAACGACGGCTCGGCCAGAGCCGGACGCTCCGTTTCACATTCTCTTACTCGGTGATTTTTCCGGACGAACGAGTCGGGGAATCGTGGAACCGTTAACCGGCAGAAAACCGGTTTTTATTGACCGCGACGAGATCGACAATGCGATGCGGGGCCTGAAGGTCCAGCTT
Organism: Bryobacteraceae bacterium; assembly: GCA_046597015.1. GTDB lineage: Bacteria > Acidobacteriota > Terriglobia > Bryobacterales > Bryobacteraceae. The sequence goes on along the minus strand of JBKJLJ010001056.1, from coordinate 2,559 downwards.
CGCCTGCCGCTCGGCTCCAACGGGGCGACGGCAGACATCGACATTAAGGATCTCGAAGATTTTCATCCGGATCGGATTTTGGAGACCCAGCCGCTCTTCCACGCCCTGAAGCAAATGCGGAAGCGGTTGGCAAATCCAGCGACGTTTAAGGCGACAACCGATGAAATCCTGGGTGGGTTAGCGCGGGCACCCGAGCCCCCAGCCGCCCGGGCATCGAGCGACATTCTGACGGGGAGTTTGCTTGACGCTATCGTGGAAGGAGGTACGCCGGCCCCGGCGAACGCTCCGAAGCGGAAGCCAGCGGATGCGTTGTTGGCTTATGTGCACGACTTAGTCGCGCCGCACCTGGAAAACAACAAGAACCCCGAGCAGGACAAGCTGCTGGCCGAACTGGATCTTACCATCGCAGGCCAGATGAGGGCGTTCCTTCACCAGCCCCTACTGCAGAGCCTGGAGAGTTCATGGCGTGCACTCGACTGGCTGGTCCGCCATACGGAAACCAATCGTCAGCTCAAGATATACGTGCTGGACTTGAGCAAGGCGGAAATTTTTTCGGATCTGGCGTCGGCCAGCGATCTGCGCGCGACCGAGCTGTTCCGTTTGCTCGTTAAGCAACCGGTCCAAGACGAACCATGGTCGCTACTCGGAGCAGACTTTTACTTCCGACCCTGGATTGAAGAGATCGAGTTACTGGCACGCTTGGCTATGATCGTAGACCAAGCGGGAGCGCCATTGATCGCCGGGGCAGACCCGTCGATCCTAGGCGTCAAGGACCCGGAAGACCTTCGTCATATAGAAGAGTGGGAAGCAGGGAACCCCGTATGGGGAGAGATGAGACGACTGCCGGAGGCTCGCCGCATCGGCTTAGCGCTTCCCCGCTTCCTGTTGCGGTTACCCTACGGCCGCCTCTCCAATCCAACGGAAACCTTTCCATTTGAAGAGATGCCCAATCGCACGTCTGTCCATGATGGCTATTTGTGGGCGAACCCAATGTACGCCTGTGTGCAGTTGATCGCTTACGCCTTCTCGGTGAATCAATGGGACATGAAACCTGGGCAATTTCAGAATATCGAGAGTTTGCCGCTCCATACGTACCTGGAGTACGGAAGCTCGGAAGTGAAGCCGTGCAGTGAAGTTCTGCTCACACTGAAGGCCGCCGAGGGAATGATCGCCGAGGGGCTCATTCCGCTACTGACCATGAAAGGAACCGACACGGTACGGGTCGGAATGTTTCAATCCATTGCCGATCCAGGCTCACCGCTCAAAGGCCGATGGCGGTAACCGGACCGAACATCATTTCGCCGTACAATGGGGATGTACCTTTTTCAATGACTCAACCCGAAAGAAAGCAGTTCCACGCAATGCTCCTAGCGAAACAAACCGAACTCCAGGATCGCCTGGCTCGGCGCGACGACCTGGAAGTTCAGGTTTCCCCCGACGAGTTCGACGCCAGACTGCAGCTCGTGGATCGCGAGTTCCAGAGCGGGCTATTGCACCAGACAGCGCTGGACCTGCGCCAAGTTCGTTCGGCCATTCAGCGGATGGACGATGGAAGCTATGGCATTTGCGGCGAATGCGACGAGGTGATCTCGATCGCGCGCCTGAAGGTGATCCCTTGGGCGAACTACTGCGTGAAGTGCCAGGAGCAAATCGAACTGGAGAAACAACAGGAAAGCCCTGACGATCGTACGGCAGAGCTGGTTCCCGGGAGTGAATAAGGGAGAGGGGGAAGCCCCCCTAACCTATCTGTGGAGGCGAATCTCTTCGCCTTCGTTGACTCCGCTCAAAATGGAAGCGTGAGTGTCGTTCACCAAGCCCACCTTTACTTCTCGTGCCACAAAGCCATTCGGGCTTTTCAATTCTACAAACGATTTCCCGTTTTCGGTGTAGACCGACTGTTTCGGAACGAGAAGCGCGTTTTCGACTTTGTCGAGCACAACATCGGCTGAGCCGGATAGGTCGGGAATTAACCGGGGATCGGAGCCGTCGAAGGCGACTTTGATTGGAATACTTCGAATATACGCGTTTTGGCGCCAGCCGCCGGTCGCGATGGCACCGATGCTGAACACCTTGCCGGTCATCTGCATTCCCGGGAAGGCATCCAAGCGCATCTGGCCCGGTTGACTTATCCGGAAGTCGTCACTCTCGGCTTGGTTGATTTTGGCATCGAGCATCATACTGGCTGGATTGACTACCTTCATGAAAGGCTGACCGGGGGATACGGAATCTCCCATTTCGATCGTGCGCATGCTGCTGCCGCCCCAAGTGGACTGGAGAACGGCCAAACCGTCCATCGGGGAATAGATCACAAACCGCTTTATATCGAAATCGTGACGGCCCAGATGGCGCTTGTGGCGTTCGAGGGTGAAGTTCAAAATCGCTAAATCGGCCTCTTGTAGTTTTTTGGTATTCCCAAGGTCCGTTTGCAACTGCTTGTAGCGCGCTTGGGCCTCTTCTTCGGCGAGTTGCAATAGCTGGCGTTCTACTTCGGTCCGCACTTCACTAGCCGAGGCTTCGAGTTTCGCTTTGTCTAAATCGGCTTTGGCAACCTGAAGGGTC
>JBKJLJ010000948.1:0-3366 GCA_046597015.1 Bryobacteraceae bacterium | reverse complement strand
CCCGAACGTCGATCGGAGGAGGTGGCCGTGAGGATCTTTGAGGGCACCGGTATGGTACTGGTAGATGTAATCCGGGTCTTTCAGGACGTTGCCGGTGAGGACGGCGACGACGTCGGCGTCGGCCCGCATGGTTCCGGCGGCGACTAACTTCTTGATGCCGGCGATGGTGGCGGCGCTGGCGGGTTCGCAGCCGATGCCACAGGCACCAATGACGGCTTTGGCGTCAGCGATTTCCTGTTCGGTCGCGCGTTCGACGACGCCGTGGGAAGTTACGATCTCAAGTAACGCCTTCGGGTAACTGACGGGGTCACCGATCTTGATGGCGGTGGCAAGGGTGTCGGGCTTCTTGACGGTGGGGAATGCAGATTTGTCGTCCTGGCGGACGTAGTCATAAAACGGAGCGCTGCCGGCGGCCTGGACGACGGCGAGGCGAGGAAGTTTGTTGATCAGACCGAGGTCGAGCAGTTCGCGGAGAGCCTTGCCGAACGCGCTGACGTTGCCCAGGTTTCCGCCGGGGAGGACGATCCAATCCGGCACCTTCCAATCGCGTTGATCGAGCATTTCGATGACGATCGACTTTTGGCCTTCGATGCGGAACGGGTTCACCGAGTTCAAAAGGTAGATCCCGAGTCGCTCGGCGAGGACGCGGACCAGGGCCAGAATTTGGTCGAAGTTAGCCTCCACTTGCAGGGTACGGGCTCCGTAGTCGAGGGCTTGGGAGAGTTTTCCAAAGGCGATATTGCCGTTTGGGATGAAGATGATGGGTTCGAGGCCGGCGGTGGCGGCGTACGCGGCCATCGACGCCGAGGTGTTGCCGGTGGAGACGCAGGCCACCCGCTTCAAGCCCAGCCGCTTGGCTTGGGTGGCGCCGCAGGTCATGCCGTTGTCCTTGAAGCTGCCGGTGGGGTTATAGCCTTGGTGCTTGAAGGCGACCGCGTCGAGCCCAGCGTATGCAGCGGCCTTGGCGCCGGCCAGGAGGGGCGTGTTCCCTTCCCTGAGGGTGACGACGTGTTCGAAGCCATCGAAGAGATCGAGCATTTCGCGGTACCGCCAGACGCCGGAGGCATCGAGCGGGGCATTCGAGAGCCGGCGCTGCCGCCATAACTGTTTCCAGCCTTGCGCGGCGACGCGATCATAGTCGATCTGCGCCTCCAACAAGCCTCCACATTTCGGGCAAGCATAGAGCACTTCGGTCGACGCATACAGGGCGCGGCACTCGGGGTTGAAACAGATCAGGCGACAGGACATCAATATCCAATTATACCGACCGCGTCCGTCCTGATATACTCCGCCCATGCTCTCGCGCGCGTTACTTCTTCTGATCCCGCTTTTGCTCCCTTTCTGTGCTCCGGCGCAGAACTCTTACGGCCGGTTCACGGGCCGTGTTACCGACCAACAAGGTGCCACGATCCTCGGCGCCAAAGTGAGGATCAAGCAGGCGGAGACGAACGCCTCGGCCGCGACGGCCACGAACCAGGAAGGGGTTTACGACTTTCTCAATCAACTGCCGGGCTCCTACGTCCTGAGCGTTGAGTTCGAGGGATTCAAGAAGCACACGCGCTCCGGGCTGGCGCTGCGGGTGGGCGACATCGTCGAACTGAACATTAAGCTGGAGTTGGGCGCGGTGACCGATAGTGTTTCGGTTACCGCCGAATCCCCCATCCTCGAAACCGGGTCGGCGAGCTTGGGGCAAGTGGTGGACAATCGCATGATCAGCGAGATGCCGCTGGCGGGGCGCGGCGTCAACTACCTGATGCAGCTTTCGCCGGGAGCGGTTTCCACCAATGCGCCGATGCACGGGTGGCTGCCCCAGGCGCGCGGTTCGGTGTCGGACATAGCCGTGGCGGGGACGCGGACGCGGTCAAGCGAGTTCACGCTCGATGGCATCCCGAACATGGGCGGGGACGGGGTGATCGCCTTTCAGCCACCGCCGGAGATGGTTCAGGAGTTCCGGGTGCAGACGGCGGCCTATGATGCCTCGCTCGGGCGCTTCGCAGGGGCGAGCGTGAACATGGTTTTGAAGTCGGGCTCCAACGCCTACCACGGCACGCTGTGGGGCTCCCATTTGAGCCGGCCGCTGATGACGCATCCGTTCTTCATCAACAGCAATTTATACAACACGGCGACCGACCGGCCGGGCGAAACGTTCGCGGCGAAGCGTTCGCGGCTCTGGCCGGCTTCGCGCACCAATCGTTACCGGGTACAGGTGGGTGGACCCGTGCGCATTCCCAAACTTTTCGATGGTCGCAACCGGACGTTCTTCAGCTACGGCAATGAACTGATGGAGCGCGATTTCAACAACCAGACCAACACGACGGTGCCGACTGAAGAGCAGCGCCGGGGAGATTTTTCCCGCCTGCTCGCGCTCGGAGCGAGCTATCAAATCTACGATCCCGCCTCGGTTGTGCCCGCGGCGGGCGGGCGCTTCCAACGGACTCCCCTACCCGGCAATATCGTGCCGACCAGCCGGATCAGCCCGATCGCGCAACGGCTGCTGCCTTACTACCCGCTCCCCAACACCCCCGGCTCGGCGGACTTCCGCAACAATTTTGTCACCGCCACCCCAGCCCTGATTGACTACTGGAGCCACATGCTTCGGGCCGACCAAGTGATCAACGATCGCAATCGGTTTTACGTCTCGTTCAGCACAATGCGGACCGATGCCGACCAGGATCGGAGTCTGAACAACAACGCGATCGGCGGCCTCTCCGTGAACCGCTACAACTCGATTGGCGTGGACTACGTATGGACGATCAATCCCTCCACGGTCGCTAACTTTCGTTACGGCGTGACGCGGCAGGCCAACCGCGGCTATGGTCCGACCCAGGGGCTTGATCTGACGACCCTCGGGCTGCCTGCCTCATTCGCGAATCGCCTGGACAGGACGCTAACTGCGCTGCCGGAGATCGACATCGGTGGGATCGTGACGATTGGCACGAATCTGCCGAGCAAAAGCGGCTTCACGGCTCAAATCGTCAGCGGTACTCTTTCGCAAACGAAAGGCAACCATACCCTCCGCTACGGCGGCGAGTACCGGGTGGTTCTGGATAACTCTTTCAACTACGGCAATTACTCGGGCCAGTATTCGTTTGCCAACGCGTGGACACGGGGGCCGCTGGACAATTCGCCCGTTGCGCCGATCGGACAGGGCATGGCGTCGTTTCTGTTCGGCCTGCCGACGAGTGGCTTTGTCGACGTGCAGGATTCGATCGCCGAGAAGTCCGGTTACGCCGGTTTTTTTGTCCATGATGACTGGAAGGCGACCCGCAAGCTGACGTTCAATATCGGGCTTCGCTACGAGCTTGAACAGGGTATTACGGAGCGCTTCAATCGCGCCAACCGCGGGATCGATTTCACGACGACGAA
>JBKJLJ010000925.1:0-3997 GCA_046597015.1 Bryobacteraceae bacterium | reverse complement strand
CACCAAAAGGTCTCTGCCTTCGTAATGAACCCCACCGTCTGCCCGTACGTCATCTCCCCGCCAAACCCCACCCCCACCGCCCCAAACGCCGCGATCATCGTCCAGTCCCGTCGCGGGTAAAGCACCGCCAGCGTCAACACCACCATCGCCCCCGGAATCATCGCTCCAAACGGCCCGCCCCCGATAAACCCCCGCAATCCCCAACCCAACATCATCGCCACCGCGGGCAGCAGATATTGATAACTAAGTCCAACCGTTCTTGAGTTCACCGGATTAGCATACCTCTAAAATCCCTTCCCTCAGACACATCTGGCATATACTTCTTAAATCCCCGCCCACCCTCTCGGACAATCTAAAACCATGCGCCTCCTTCTCCTCCTCTCCGCCCTCACCTCCCTCGCGGCCCAAGACTTCCGCGCCACACTCGCCGGGACCGTCACCGACCCCGCCGGTGCGGCCATCGCCAAAGCCCGCCTCAAGGTCGTCAACACCCAAACCAATGCCACCGCCGAAGTCACCTCCAACGAATCCGGCCGCTACTCGATTCCGTTCCTAATCCCGGGCCAGTACGTCCTCACCGTCGAAGCCAGTGGCTTCAAGCAGTTCGTCCGTCAAAACGTCGAGCTCCAAATCAGCCAAACGTCCGGCCTTGACGTGCGGCTCGAAATCGGGTCGATCACCGAAAAGGTCACCGTCTCCGCCCAAATGTCCCTCCTCGAAACCGAATCCGCCTCCCGCGGCGGCACCGTCGACAACGATCTCCTCGCCAGCGTCCCCAACCCCGGACGCAACGTCTATAACCTCGCCTTCGCCATGCCCGGCGTCCACAAACCATCCACCTCCCAAGGCGGCGAAATCAGCCTCGACAGCCTCGCCAATTCCCGCACCGCCATCAACGGCGCAGCCAGCGGAGTCGCCGGCACCGAGTCCAACACCGACATCCTCATCGACGGCACCTCCGCCTCCAAAGGCGATCGCCAGGTCATCATGATCCCCGCCCTCGAATCGATCCAGGAGTTCCGCGTCCTCACCAACATCTTCGACGCCCAATACGGCCGCACCGGCGGCGGCATCATCACCACCACCACCAAATCCGGCTCCAATCAGTTCCATGGCGTCGTCTTCGATCGCTACTACGACGCCCGCCTCGGAGCCAACTCTTGGTCCAACAATCGCAATGGCATCGACCGGCCTACCAACACCTATCACAACTACGGCTTTCAGACGAACGGACCCGTTCGGATTCCCAAACTCTTCGATGGCCGCAACAAACTCTTCTACATGCTCTCCTACGACGCGAGCCCCACCAATAGCCTCTTCACCGCCCAATGGACCACTCCACTGCCGGAAATGAAACGCGGAGATTTCTCGAACCTCTTCGCGGCCAATGGCCAACCCGTCATCATCTACGACCCCATCACCACCCGAGCCTCCGGCAACACCTTCATCCGCTCCCCCTTTCCCGGCAACCGAATTCCCGCCAACCAGATCAACCCCGTGGGCTCGAAAATCCTCAGCTACTATCCCGACCCCACCCAGCCGGGCGATGGCCCCGGCCGCATCAACAATTACCTTCTCGCCACCAATAACACCGGTGAACTCTGGCAATGGACCGGACGCATCGACCTCCGCCTCGGCAATAAAAACGCCTTCTTCGGGCGCTATGGCGAAACCAACATGATCCGCTGCTGCGACCAACGCTATCCCACCAATAGCCCCGCCGAAGTTAGCACCATCCTCCCCCGTGGCCGGCGCGGACGCACGCTCACCCTCGACTGGACCCGCACCCTCAACGCCTCCACCACATTTAACCTCCGGGCCGGTTTCTCCCGCCTCGAAAACATCTCCGGCAACGACCAAACCACCAACTTCGATCCCACTTCTCTCGGTCTGCCAGCCTCCCTCGTCGCACAATTCTCCCGCCCACAATACCCCTCCATCTCAATGGGCGTCTATCAGGCCCAAGGCGCCGGCCCCTCCGCCCAGGGCGACGACACCTATACCCTCGCCGCTTCCGGCGGCAAGGTGATCGCCACTCATGTTATGAAGTTCGGCGTCGAAGCCCGCGACTTCCGCACCACCAACCTCAACTTCGGCCCCGCCGGCGGCTCCTTCGCCTTCACCCGGCTCTGGACCCAAGCCGACCCCAACCGCGCCGATGCCCTCTCCGGCAATGAAATCGCCAGCGCCCTCCTCGGCTATCCCACCACCGGCTCGCTCACCTTGCCGATCACCCCAGCTTACCGCTCCCGCTACTTCTCCTTCTTCTTCCAGGACGATTGGAAAATCACCCGCAAACTCACTCTCAACCTCGGCCTTCGCTGGGACTACGAGAGCCCCGTCGCCGAACGCTATAACCAACAAACCATTGGTTTCGCCTTCGGCCAGCCCAGCCCTCTGGCCAACCGTGTCCCCGGCCTCACCGGCGGCCTCCTGTTTGCAGGAAACGAAGGCGACAATCGTTTCGCTTTCGCCCCGGACCGGAACAACTTCCAGCCCCGCATCGGAGCCGCCTACTCCCTCAACGCGAAGACCGTCCTTCGAGGCGGCTTCGGCGTATACACCCTCGGCCAATGGGCCCTCGGCGGCACCAACGGTTTCAGCCGCACGACCCCCGTCATCACTACTGTCGACAACCTCACCCCCGCGGCCTCCATGTCCAACCCGTTTCCCAATGGCATCCTCCGCCCCATCGGTGCCTCCCAAGGCCTCTCGACCGATCTCGGCCTCGCCCTCAACTTCGGCTATCGGGACCGCCCCCTTCCGCTCTCCAAGCAGGTCTCCTTCGGCATCCAGCGCGAACTCCCCTTCGGTATCTTCGCTGACCTCGCTTATGTCGGCAACTTCACCGGCGGCCTACCCATCTCCGGTCAGCTGAATTCCATTCCGGCCACCGAACTCGGCCGCCCCGCCAGTTACTACGCCGAGCGGATCCCCAACCCCCTGGCCGGCCTGCTTCCTAACAATGCAGCTCTCAACGGAGCCACCATTCCCCGGCAATCGCTGCTCGTTGATTTTCCCCAATACTCGAGCCTCCTCGTCTCGAACGTTCCCGAAGGCACCAACAGCTACAACTCCCTCCAACTCTCCGCCCGGAAGCGGTTCGCCAAAGGCCTGAATCTTCAGGTCAACTACTTCTCGGGCAAAACGCTCGAACAACTGGTCCCCCTCAACCCGCAGGACCTCCGTGCCGCCAGCATCCTTTCGCCGGTGCTCGAACGCCGCCTCACCATCTTCGACGTCGCCCAAAAGCTGTCCGTTCTTGGAACCTACGAACTCCCGTTCGGTCGCAATCAGCGATTCCTGAACCAACTCCATCCCATCGCCAATGCACTGCTCGGCAACTGGCGGCTCGGCTGGAATATCACCGCCCAAAGTGGATTCCCCATAGATTTCCCTAACGCCGCCCCGCTCGAAGCCCGTAGCGCCAAACTGCCGGTCGCCCAACGATCGCTCACCCGCTGGTTCGACACTTCCCTCTTCCCCCGCGTCGCCGGACCGGCGCCCTTCACCCTGCGCAACTTCCCCACCAGGTTCCCCGATGTCCGCTTCATGGGCGTCCACAACTATGACTTTTCGCTCTCAAAAGAGTTTGTCATCCGCGAGCGCATCAAAACCCAGGTCCGCGCCGACTTCATCAACGCCGCGAACCGCCCCTACTTCACGCAGTTGAACGGCGGTGCGCCCAACGTCACAAGCGCCAACTTTGGCCAACTCAACCCGGCCCAAAACAATTCGCCTCGCGTTATCTATCTGGAGTTCCGGCTCACCTTCTAGCGCGACTAGCGCCTAAAGTGCTTTCCACTTTCGCCCGAATAGAGAACATGGAGTCTCGCTCGGCGACAAATCTGCGTTGGCTCGCCCTCTGCCTGTGCTTGGCCGCCTTTTTCGCCACCTGGTTGCCTCGTCTCTTCTGGGGACTCTGGACCGATGAAGCCAGCACCTTCTGGATGGCCTGCGAAGGCTGGAAGGAAGCGCTCGTGCGAGTCGCCGCCAG
>JBKJLJ010000841.1:0-2752 GCA_046597015.1 Bryobacteraceae bacterium | reverse complement strand
AACGGAGATAGATTTCCATGAGGCGGTCCTGATGGAGCTTATTGCCGTATTGATACCAACTGGGTGGGCCGTCGAACTTGTAGCCGCGGGGATCGCCGTACATCTGGGGGAGGAGAGTTTTGCCGTTTTCGACCTTCTTTTGGGCGTAAATCACGTCCATTTGCTTGCGGAGGACTTGGACGTAGGACTGGTCTCCGCTGAGGAGGAGGGCGTTGCCGAAGCCGGGCCAAGTACCGTCCGTAAAGTAGTTGCGGTGGGCGATTTGGCCGAGTTCTCCGTCGAAGATGGTGAAGTTCCAGCCGTAGGTGCCTTTCCACCATTGGCCTTTGTGTTCGCCGCCGAGTTTGCCGTCGAGGCCGACGGCGCTGGGGATGATGCCGCCGGTTTCGGCGGCGCGCTGCTTCCAGGCATCGGCGTAGTCGACGGCCCACTTGCGGTACTTTTCGTCGCCGGTGAGCATGTAGGCGTTGAGGCCTAAGATGGTGGCGGCCATATTGAGGAAGTTATCGCCGGCGCTGTCGAGATACTCGTCGCAGTGGGAGAGCATCTTCTGGTAGTTCGCCGTGAGGTCTAGCATTTTGCCTTTGCCGGAGGGGTTGTGGAGGAGATGAAAGGTTCCGGGGACGGGGTCGCCGACCCAGTCGTAGGTGGTGGCTTTGCGGAGCATGGGGCCTTCGCTGCCGGTCCACATGCTGCGGATAATCTTTTTGGCGGGGTCGTAGTTGGGGGTGGCGGGGTCGGAGCCGTTATACATGTTGGCGAAGCGGACCATGCGTTGGCGGTAGGTGGCGTCGTTGGGGTTGGAGAGACCTTCGAGGAGAAACGCTCGCATGCCTTCGGCGGTGTGGAACCAGTCGGATTGGGTGATGAACTCCTGCTTGTAAGCGCCGTGGGCGGCGAGGGAGGTGAGTTTGGTGCGGAGTTCGCCGTACTGCTTCCAGTGGCCTTCCTGGGCGAGTTTGTAGTGTTGGAGGACGGAGTTCGAGCCGCCGAGGGCGTGGAGGAGGGTCCAGTTCCAGGTGGTTTCGACGGCGTCGTCGGGACCGTCGAGGGTGCCCCAGCGGGGGGTGTGGGCGAGGTAGCCGCGGGAGTCGTAGTATTTGGCGGCGAAGCGGTCGACGGCTTGGGAGTTGTATTTGAGGAGTTCGCGTTCGAGGAGGGCCCAGGGGGGCGGGGCCATGGGGGTTTTGATTTCCAGGGCGGGGGACTGGGCTTGGAGGGAGATGGCGAGGAGGAACAGGAGGGAACGCATCGGGGCATTCTATCGCGTTCCGGGGTTGGGTATAGTGGGGGGATGGTGACGGTTGCAGAAGAGTATATGCCGTTGACGCTTTATGTGCCGGGGATGACGGACGGCCAGTTTCAGGGGTTCTGCGAGCAGTACGCGGACTATCGTCTGGAGTACAGCGCGGAGGGGGATTTGATTGTTATGCCACCTACGGATCGGAGAACGAGCAAGAGGAACTCCCGGATCGTCTTTCAATTGACTCAATGCGAAATTGCGGCGGGAATGGACGACGTTACGGATTCGAGCGGAGGTTTCAAGTTGCCGAATGGAGCACGCAGGTCACCCGACGCGGCGTGGAGTTCGAAGGAACGATTTGAGTTCGGAGGATGCCCAGAGTTTGTCATCGAATTACTGTCTCCTTTCGACCGCCCAAAGCTGACGCGGGCGAAGATGCACGAATGGATCGAGAACGGGGCGCAACTTGGGTGGATGATCGATTGCGCGGAGCGTACCGTGACGGTTTTTCGACCCGGGCAAGCGCCGGAAGAGATGGTGGGTGTTTCGAGCATCGTGGGCGAGGGGCCGGTGGCGGGATTTGAGCTGGATTTGGAAGCGATTTGGAACATCTGATTCGATCATGAGATGGCTTTGGTTGGTCGCCGGAGTAATGTTTGCCCAGCAGGGCAGGGATATTGCTTGGGAGGCCGATAAGCCGGCCAATCCTCTGCGGGACAAGGGGACTAGGTGGGCGCTCGTGGTGGGCGTTTCGGCGCATGAGCATTTGCCGCCGGGGGCGCAGTTGCGGTTTGCGCATCGGGACGCCGAGGAGTTTGCGGGATTCTTACTGACGACGGCGGGCGGGGCTTTGCCGCCGGGCAATGTGAAAGTTTTGACGAACGCGGGGGCGACGCTGGCGGCGATTCGGGCGGGACTGCATAGCTGGCTGCCGGCGGTGGCGAAGCCGGAAGACGTGGTTTATGTTTTCTTTGCCGGACACGGGGTGGTGGCGGAGCGGGAAGAGGGGTATTTCGTCGCGCATGATTCCGATCCGCAGAACTTCCATGCGACGGGGCTTTCGTTTGCCGAGGTGGATGAGACGCTGACGCGGCGGGTGAAGGCGGGATTGGTCGTGATGATGGCGGACGCTTGCCACGCGGGGCAGTTAGGGTGGACGAGTTACTCGGCGACGGGGGCGGAGCGGACGGGGGCGGCGCTGGAGAAGTTAGGCGATCGGAATTTGTTGAAGTTACTGGCGGCGCGGCCGCGCGAACGATCGTTCGAAGATCAACGATGGAACGGGGGGCAGGGGGTGTTTACGCATACGCTGCTGGAGGGATTGAAGGGGCGGGCGGATAAGGATGGGGACAAGGTGGTCCGGGCGGCGGAGGTGATTGACTACTTGGCGGAGCGGGTGGCGGCGGAGACGGGGTCGCGACAGAATCCGCGGGTGGCGGGGACGTTTGATGCGCGAATGGCGTTGGCGGTGGTCGGCGATGGTTTGGCGGCGGGAGGGTTGGCATTAGA
>JBKJLJ010000640.1:0-4195 GCA_046597015.1 Bryobacteraceae bacterium | reverse complement strand
AGCGGGATTTAGCCGCTTCGATTATTCAGGGTGATAACAGTCTGATCCGGGACTTGAAGCGAGAGGACTTAGAGTTACTGCTTTCATAAGTTAGACGTGTTGATCGAAGAGGATTTGTTTTGATTGCCGTCGGGGTCGGAAAGGGTGAAGCTGGCGGGGCCTTTGGTGGTCTCGTCGGCTTCGGTAGTTAGTTTCAGGCCTTGGGCTTTGAGTTGGCGCTGGAGTTCGCGGATGTCGGAGAAGGCGGGGAGTTTTTTGGTGTGCTGGTCCCAGCCGGGGTTGAAGGTGAGGATGTTTTTGTCGAACATGCCTTGGAAGAGGCCGATGACGTGGTCGCCGTTGCGGAGGACGAGCCAGTTTTTGGCCTGATTTCCGCTGGTGACGGTGAAGCCGAGCTTTTCATAGAAGAGCTTGGACGCGGCGATATCTTTGACCGCGAGGCTGACGGAGAAGGCGCCGACGGGCAACTGGGGAGGCGCGGCGAGAGCGGTGGCGGCGAGCAAGGAGCTGGCGGCTAGTTGGCGGCGAGAGAGTTTGCGGGCCATGGGGGTAAATCTCCTTGTTCAAGATAGCTTATTTCCGCAGGATCTTTTCCATGGACTTACCTTTGGCGAGTTCATCGACGAGTTTGTCGAGATAACGGATTTGTTGCATGAGGGGGTCTTCGATCTGCTCAACGCGATAGCCGCAGATGAGGCCGGTAATCTTGCCAACGTTTGGGTTGATTTGGGGCGCTTGGGCAAAGAAGGTCTCGAAGTCGCATTGGCTGACGATTTGGTGCTGGAGGGCCGGTTCGTCGTAGCCGGTGAGCCAGTGGATGATGGTGTGCAGTTCCTCTTTCGAGCGACCCTTCTTTTCGACCTTGGCAAGGTAGAGGGGGTAGACGCGGGCGAACGCCATCTTGAAGGCTTTCTCGTTATTCAATTCGGGTCTAGTTCTCCTAGGAAAGCTTAGCGCTTTCGGGGGCGCGGAGCATCGCTATGATGGTGCGATGACTGTTTGGATTTTGATGGCTTTCGGGTTGTGCGTGATTCCGGCGATGGGGGCTTCGTATCGGTTCGGGGCGGTGTGGGACGGGGAGAGGGTGCAGAAGGACGTCTGCATTAACACGCGGGACGAGAGGATCGAGAGCATTGGGGCTTGCGGGGCAAACGCCGTTGATTTGTCGCGATACACGGCGATTCCGGGTTTGATTGACGTTCATACGCACATGACGTTTTTGCTGAAGAACCCGGTGAGCGCGGCGGGCCGAGGGGCGGCGGTGGTTTTTCTGGCGCAGGAGAACGCGCGGAAGACGCTTGAAACGGGGGTGACGAGCGTGCGGGATTTGAATGCCGGGAACTATGCGGACGTGGCGATGCGGGATTTGATTGCGAGCGGGGCGATGAAGGGGCCGCGGATGTTTGTTTCCGGCGGGGGGCTGGGTCGGCGGCCGGGAGATCCGGTGATGAGCTTGGAGGAGGTGACGAAGACGGTGGACGAGCGGGCGAAGGCGGGGGTGGACTGGATCAAGATGTTTGGGTCGACGGGTTCGGGGCAGGATGTGACCGGGGAGCAGACTTTTCCGTTTGAACAGATGAAGGCGGCGGTGGAGGCGGCGCATCGGAACGGGAAGCGGATCGCGATTCATAGCTATGGGCCGGCGGGGGCGCGGGACGCGGTGCGGGCGGGGGCGGATACGCTGGAACACGCGGCCGATATGGACGCGGCAACGATTCAGGAGATGGTGGCCCGGAAGACGTTTTATGTGCCGACGATTGACCACAATCGGTTTTACGCGGAGAATTTCAAGGTTTTGAACTTTGCTCCGGAGTCGGTGAAGAACCTGAATGAATTTATTGAGAGGAATTTGGAGACGGCGCGGAGGGCGTTTGAGGCAGGGGTGCGGTTTGCGATGGGTTCGGACGCGGTGCGGTCGATGTTTGGGGAGAACACGCGGGAGTTGGGATGGTTCGTGAAGGCGGGGATGAGCCCGGAGCAGGCGCTGCGGGCGGCGACGCGGAACGGGGCGGAATTATTGGGGCAGGAGGGATCGTTGGGGGCGCTGCGGCCGGGTTACTTTGCGGATATTGTGGCGGTGGAGGGGGATCCGTTGGCGGATGTACGGGTGGTGATTGATAAGGTTCGTTGGGTGATGAAGGGGGGCGAGGTAGTGGTAGATAAGACGAAATAGGGCGCGATTCGGTTTTCGGTTAGCGCGGGAATCTGTGTCTAGAGGTGCTTGAGGGTGGCCACGGAACGGGGGTACCCGGGCGGGGTCCGCTTCCTAACGGTCGCGGTTCGGTGCTGGGGGTTGCTTGGGGCCGGGCAGGAGACGGGTGCGGGGCCTAATAACCGAGGAAGAGGATGGTGAGGCCGATGTAGTAGGCCGGGCCGATGACGTAGCCGGCGACCTGCCAGGCGATCAGCATGCCGATGATCTGGTAGCCGCCCATCGTGACCTGCCACTCGCGAAGCTTGCCGGCCATCGACTCGGGGAGGACGAGGCCGATGGCGGTGAAACCGTCGAGGGGAGGCAGCGGGATGAGGTTGAAGACGCCGAGCAGGATGTTCAAGGCGAACATGATGCTGAGGAGAGTCGCAACGGCTTCGATGGGAGCGGCGGCACCGTCAGCGGCTTGGACGACGTCGGTGAAGCGCATGGTGGAACCGGGGCGGAAGAGGCCGATGAGAAGGCCGACCCGGATGAGGACCGCAGCGATGGTGGCGAGGATGAAGTTGGCGACGGGGCCGGCGAGGGACACCCAGGCCGCGCGGCGGGGGTAGCGGATGGCCCAGTAAGGATCATAGGGGGCGCTGGCCCAACCCATCATCCAACCGTTCATGAAAAATGTGAGCCAAGGGAAGACGAGCATGCCGAAGGGCTCGCGCTGGATATGCGGGATGGGGCTGAGGGTGACCTGTCCGAAATGATAGGCGGTGGAGTCTCCTCCGCGGAGGGCGGCCCAGGCGTGGGCGGCTTCGTGGGCAGTGGCAGAGAGAAGAAAGACAACGAACCAGATGACGCCGACGGCGATTTGGGATGGATCAAGCATTGCGTTCGCCCAGGATAGCAGGGGGACGGCGGTTGACGAGCAGCCACGTACCCATGCCGACCAGCGGGAAGCAGATGGCGAGGAGGAAAGAGGCTTGATAGAGCTTCTGATCGAAGAGGCGGCCGAAGATGGGCATCGTGAGGGCGACGAGGGCGGACCAGGATCCGGCGCCGAGGCCGGCGATGAAGCCGGCGTGCTTCGTGCCGAAGACGCTGGTGCCGTAGGCGACGCCGGCGATGATGAAGCCGGCGGTAACGAACATGGCGAAGAACATGGCGACCAGCGGGGCGATGACGCCGGGGAGATAGGGGACCGCAGCGAGGGGGAGGCTGAGAACGGTGAGCAGGGTGAGGACGGTACGGAGGGAGCCGCGGGCACGGTCCGTAAACCAGCCCCAGAAGAAATAACCGACCTCCCAGCCGAGGGGCGGGACCCAGAGGAGTTGAGCGATTTGGACTTGCGAGAGGCCGAGGGCACGGAGGTAAAGGGAGGAGTAGTAGAGAACGAAGCCGAGGGGGAGCGCGCCGAAGGCGTAGATGAGGATGAAGCTCCAGAGGCGGGGGTCAGTGAGGCGGGGGTGGACGGTGGAGTGGGCGATTTCGACGGGCTTTTGGATGGCGGGGCGGCGGCTGATGAACTGCCAGAGGATGATCCAGGCGAGGCCGACAAAACCGGTGAACCAGAAAGCGCCGCGCCAGCCGAAGGCCTGGTAGACGGGGCTCATGAGGAAGGGGGTGATGACGGCGCCGAGGGAACCGCCGGAGTAGGCGACGGCGACGCCTTTGGCGCGATGTTCCGGGGGGAGGGTCTGGAAGGCGGTGCGGAGGCCACCGGGGAAGGTAGCGCCTTCGCCGAAGCCGAGGGCGAAGCGGGCAGCGAATAGGGATACAAAGCCAATGGTGAAGGCGTGGGAGACACTGGAGAGGGTCCAGAAGGCGACGGCGACGGTCATGGTGAGCTTGATGCCGAAGCGGTCCATCCAGTGACCCCAGAGGACGTTCGAGAGCATGTAGGCGATGCTGAAGCCGCTGACGACGAAGCCGTACTGCTCGCCGGAGAGATGCATTTCTTCGAGGATGACGGGGGCGAGGAGGACGAGGGTGTTCCGGTCGATGTAGCTGATGAGGCTGACCAGGAGCATGGTGAGGGTGGGGATCCAA
>JBKJLJ010000401.1:0-11706 GCA_046597015.1 Bryobacteraceae bacterium | reverse complement strand
CCAATGGGCTCTGCCGACGACGTGCGATTGGGAACGGTTCCGAGGCATGCAGGAGAGAATGGTCGCGCTGGCGATCGACCGAGAATCGTAATTTTCTAACATCAGCCTATCTGGTTGTCCCTCGGGAGCCGCGGTCATTTCCTCGGAAAACCAGTTACAAGCAGCGGCCCCCCTGGATCCTTCTCGGGCCAGCCGGACACAACCCTTGTATCGGTACCGCGTCGACCGGCACTGGGAACGATAAACGAGTAGTCGACCGCGACGACACGATTCAGCGTCTCTTCTAGAAACTGCTTTGGGCGCGCCAGCGAAGCCGGATTCTCCTGACTTCACTGCCTGAGTTATTGCGTAAGGTGATGGACCTCCAACCCGTGCCCGCCGATGGCGCGGCGACCACAGCAACACCCGTCGATGGCTCTTGAACTTGAACGGTGCCCGGTTTCGGGTGTATGCGACCTTCAGAAATCGCACCAATGCTCGGTCGGTTATCCGTGACGCTCAAGTCTGCCCCTGTAGCGAGCGTCCCTGTCCAGGTGATGTCGCTCGAACGAATGCCCTCAAAGCCAACTGATCCGGAGGTCGGCACCGGCGTTGCCTGGGAGTCGGGTTTGGGCGGTGTGACGGGAGGATTCGTTACAGGGGGGGGAGGGATCGCAACCCCGGGTTCGGGCCCGGAAACGGGAACTGGCTTCACCTCCGGTGACGGGACGACCGGGCGTGCCGTGGGAGGCTTGGGCTTTGCTGCTACCACGTCGGCGGAAAGCTGGCCAACTGGTCCTGTCGGCTTGGTTTCGACGGGCTTCGTGTCAACGACCGGAGTAGATTCTACGACCGGAGTCCGCTCGACGACGGCTCCGCTCTGGGTTGAGCTGGGCCGAGTGAAAAGCCAGCCAGCGAACGCGATTCCGACTCCGATCACAACGACGGCGGAAGTCACGGCCCTCCATGGCCGAGGGACGGCTGGAGTGAGTGCCACGGACAGCGATGGGACAGCAAGCGGCTCTGCGAGGTCCGAAGCAAAAGCAGATCTCGCTTCCGGCCAGAGGACAATGGCGTTTTCGACAATCCCCCGCACTTGATCAACCTTGCCGGCGCGTCGGAACGGAGTCGTCCAGAGGCGAACCACTTCGATGAAATAAGGGAGTTCGCCCGGGTCCCGGTTGGACTCAACGGAGTAGGTAGCCAGGGACGCTTCAAATTGTTTCCGGCGAGCCGCGGTGGGAGAGGGTAGCGGAGCAATTTCGAGGAGGGTGCTGCGCAGCGTCTGAATGCGCTGAGCGGTCTCGAGGGTCTGCACCCAGCGGGCGAGTTCAACCGACGGAGCGCCCTCGAGCTTAGTGGCAATCTGAGCGAAACGCAACGCTTCGTTGAGGCGATCCCGTTCGTGTGGATCGTTGCGCACGATGGAATCGGCGACCGCCTTAGAGGACCTCCATGCCATCAGCCCCAGACGGGCTTGCGCGGAAGCTGAGACCCCGTGCATCCTGTCAATGGCGGCACAGGCAATCTCGCTTTGCGGTAGTTGCCGCGCTTCTAAGGAGGTTTCCGCCGCTCGAATGGCCTCCTCAGCGTTCGACTTCTCAAGGTTTCGATAGAGCTCCCCGGCGACCGTTTGGAGTTCGATTGCCGCTGGAAAGCGACGGGAGGTAGCTTCCAGAACCATCGAGAGTTTCCGTTGGGTCGGGAAATCAGCTTCGTCAAGAGCCTGCCGTGCCGAGCTTACCAAGGTAGCGATCAGCCCGTCTTGCAGGCTTTTGAGCCTCTCCAACGGGGCCGGTAAAGCGGCATAGAGTGCGATGGCGCGATCTACCTGGTCGAAGGAACCCTC
This sequence comes from Bryobacteraceae bacterium, assembly GCA_046597015.1. Classification (GTDB taxonomy): domain Bacteria; phylum Acidobacteriota; class Terriglobia; order Bryobacterales; family Bryobacteraceae. Next base: position 9,878 of record JBKJLJ010000401.1, on the reverse strand, counting down.
CACATTGGAGGCGAAGTGGGCGCGGACATCCTGCTCGAGGCGGGCAACCGAGGCCAATGCCTCCTGCGTTTCACTTTCACGCTGAATCCAGGCGGACATTTGGCGCAAACGGTCGTCGGATGGATTCACCTCAATGGCCCGGCGGAGTTCGGCCAACGCCTCGGCGAACCGGCCATCGGAACGAAGTTGCTTCACGCGGGGCAGGATTGCCTCCGAGCTAAACTTGCTGGTCCAATCGGCAAACTGGGCGCGAACCTGACCCAGGAGCATATCGACGATAGGCCGTTGCGGAACCGGCCCCACTGCTTCGAGCAGCGCGAGCGCGGTACGGAAATCCTGACGATTCAGCGCAGAACGCGCCTCGCTGAGGGTTTGGGCCGCCGCTTCGGCAGCGAGCAGCATCTCCTTCAATTCTCCTCGCTGCTCGCGAAGGGACATGGGAATATCGAGAGGCGCGGCTTGCCGATCGAAGACCTCAAGTTGTTGGTAGGCTTGCGTGATTCCCCCTCTCGTGAGAGTGGCGCGAGCCGAGGCGAGCGTCGTATGCAGGGAATTGAGAACCGAAAGGCGCTTGTCAGCTGCCTCAACTCGCCCTAGCAACTCGCGAGCCGGAACGTACGCGGGGTCAAGGGCTAACGCACTCTGCAACATCGAGCGAGCCTCCGAAAGGTCCTGGCTCTCAAAGGCCCGCTCTGCTTCGGTCACCAAGCGGTCCAATTGGGAAATACGGTTCTGGTTTCCCTGAAGTTCGGCCAGCCGGGCGCGGATCGCCTCGTTTTCGCGGTCGAGTAATAAAGCCTTTTCGAGAAGCTCGATCGCTCCGGATGTGTCCTGGCGGGCAGCCAGGAGGTTGGCGCTACTGATTGCTTGCCCGACCTGCCGAAGACTCTCTCGCGATCGGACTTCACTCTGCAGGAATCGCCGCAGTTGGTGCGCCTCTGTATTCGCCTTGTCTAATTGCAACGCTTCCCGAACGACAAGGAGCGCGCGATCCGCATTCCCTTCGAGACGTAAGGCGTCAGCTTGACGAACCAACGTCATCGATTGACTTTGTCTTTGGGTCCCCAACAGGGCTTCGAGATCGAGCCGAACTTCGTCCATCGAGCCGTACCGCTCTGTACGCTCCTTTTTCATCATCCTGACTATGACTTCTGAGACAGCAGACGGCAACTGAGGTGCGACTTCATTCGGGACGATGTAACGAGCAAAGACGATGCGGCTAAAAAGTTCCTCGGTGCCTTGCTTTAGCTTCGATGATAGAAATGGGTGAACGCCTGTAAGAAACTCATAGGCAGTGACGCCGAATGACCAGACGTCGGTTTGGAAATCGGCGACTCCATCAAACTGCTCCGGTGCCATCCATGGCAAACTGCCGATCTGATACCCCGTCCGGGTGAGAGCGGTGTTCACACCGCCCGTCATTCGGGCAATGCCAAAATCCATTACCTTGACGCGCTGATCGTCCAACAAGAAAATATTTTGAGGTTTGATGTCCCGATGGACGACGTCTTCCTGATGAGCACGGGCTAAACCATTGGATGCCTGGGTAAGCGTGTCCAGGCGATCCAAGAGCGAGAGGGGCCGGGCTTCTTTAATAATGTGTCCCAAATCCGCGCCCCGCAGATACTCCATCACCAGAAAGGGCTGTTCTTGAAATGACCCAAACTCAAAAATAGTTACCAGGTTGGGATGATTGAGGTTCCCGGTAATCTGAGCCTCGCGTTTAAATCGGCTCAGTTGAGCCGCGGCGGCAGCATCGTCATCGCCGGAGTCTCGGAGCATCAGCTTTATTGCGACAATCCGATCCATGAGCGGATCGCGGGCTTGGTAAACGACACCAAAGCCGCCGCGACCGATTTCGTTGATAATCTCGTATCGGCCAATAGTTTTCATGGGCGAAGGCAGAATCGTTTTCCATTCTGTCACGGAATTGCTAACACGGCATGCACGAAGTGAGTTCTGATTGGGCCGGAACGATCTCGAGCGAGTTCCTTCCTAATCGTCACCATCTATCGGGCAATTTGATTCACTCTCGGATCGCCACCGATCCATTCGATGTATGGATGTAAATGGCAGCCGCCCGAAAGAGTAGACGATTGCCACCCGCCGCGATACCATGGGGTGCGATGAGTTATGCCCGACTCCTGAGTGTACTGTTTGCGTGGCTCAGCCTCGTGTCGGCCCAGCCGCCAGCCCTGCGCGCCTTGGTTGTCGGAAATTCGAGGTATCAAAGCTTGCCGGCTGCGACGGCCAGCGAGGCCGACGCGGAGTTGGTATCCCGCAGCTTGCAGGATCCGGGGTTGGGTGCAATCGTCTCCTTTCACCTCAATCTGACTCACGACGCCTTCGCCCGGGCCATTGAAACATTCAGTGCGACGGTTCAAGAGGGCGATACGGTATTGATTTTCTATAGCGGATACGCCGCCGTTGATCCAGAACGGGAAAGCGTGCTTCTCGCGGTAGATCATAGCGTTCGGTTGCCTCGCGGATACTATTTTTCAGGACTGCTGGACAGGCTGGAAGAAAGGAAAGCCGGGGCCGTTGTTGCTTTCATAGACGGCAGCCGCGACTGTCTCCCACTTGCGGAGTCGGCCGGGATGACTCGCGTTCGTCCGGTGAATCGTTCCTTAGTTTTGTTCTCGCATCGGCCGGAGAGCACGTTACCTCATCCGACGACGGCCGTAAGTCCGTTTGCGCAGTCAATCCAGACAGCTCTGGCTATCCCTGGGCTGACGCTTTCAGGGATCGTGGAACGTGTGATTGTCGAGACGAAACGCCAGTCCAAGGTGAACCAAGCCCCTGATTTGGCACTAAACAGCTTGCAGGAGATTCGGGTACTCCGGGCGGCGGTGCCCACTCCCGCACCTGCTCCCGTGGTCGTCAGAACGGAAGTTGTCGTTCCACCGAAGTTGGTGGCGGGCCAACTGCAGGAATCGAAGCGAGATCGCCTATCGTACTCGTGGATTCCGCCCGGAGAGGCAGTCCTCGGCTGCGGGGAAGCCGATTCGGAGTGTGACCCGGCCGAGCGAGCCGCTAAACGCACAATTCAAGTGAAGCTCGGCTTCTGGATCACGCGGCAGGAAGTCTCGATTCGGGCGTTCGATCGATTCGCCAAAGAAACCGGTCACCGATTGCCCAAACGGTCCCAAACGAACGCCGAAGGACAACAGGCCGCTAATCCGATTGCCGGCGTAAGTTGGGAGGACGGGCAGTCGTACTGCGCTTGGGCGGGTGGCCGATTGCCAACGTTCTCCGAGTGGGAGTACGCTGCCCGAGGCGGGGCCGTGGGTTCCCTCTATCCTTGGGGTAACCAACTGAGCCATAATCACGCGAATTATCACGGCCGCGATAAAAAGATGAGGGATATCTGGGACGAGAGCAATTCGGCTCCCGCCGGATCCTTTGAGCCTAATGGATACAACCTATTTGATGTGATAGGCAACGTGCGCGAGTGGGTGGCAGACGACACCGAGTACACCACCAACGCAGTCACCCCGCCCGGACCATCGGCACCGAAGATCAACTACGTTCGAGGGGGCGACTTCGCGGGTGCGTTAAAGGCACTGCGTTTGTCTGCTTTTGAACCCCGCCCGTCTGGCGAGAGAGACAACCGCACTGGGTTTCGCTGCGTGTTGGAGCAGTGGCCAAGCGACAAGTAACTGGCAAGCGGGCGGATACCGGAGTGCCGGTTTTTGCTTGACTTCTCGGTTCCCTCTGGTAACATTTATGGCAGTTCTAGTTGTTTTTAAGTGGCCTCGATGAGATATCTTTTCGCGCTGGTGAACTTGCTCCTGCTGGCTGGGCGCGCGATGGAGGCGCAGCCTGCGGGAACTATTACGACGGTGGCTGGCGATGGTGTTAGAGGCTTTAAGGGCGACGGTGGCCCGGCGCTATCGGCTTCGATGGCGCAACCGTTCGGCGTATTGGCAGCGACGGAGTCGAATGGTTCGGTCACGCTCTACGTTTCGGATAGCTTCAACAATCGCGTCCGTCGGATCGGGGCGGATGGCCGAATCAGTACTTTCGCCGGCAGCGCGGTTCCTGGTTTCGCAGGCGACGGCGGGCCGGCGGTGGATGCGTCTTTAAACATCAACACGGGCATGGCTGCCGGGCCGAACGGGTCCTTTTTTCTTGCCGATTTCAATAATAGCCGGATTCGCCGGATTGATGCGGGTGGCCGGATCTCGACCTACGGCGGTAGTGCTGCGGCAGGGTTTAGCGGAGACGGAGGCCCGGCCACCGCGGCGGGTTTGAAGCAGCCGATGAACTTGGCACTCGCAGCGGATGGAACGATGTATATCACTGACCGAGACAATCATCGGATTCGGCAAATTAGCCCGAGCGGCATCATCACCACGTTTTGCGGAAACGGAGAGGCCGCCTACGCAGGCGATGGGGGTCCTGCAAAGATGGCGTCCTTGAAGTTCCCTACGGGTGTGGCGGTCGGGCCGGACGGCGTTATCTACGTGGCCGATTGGGGCAATGCCCGCATTCGCCGAATTGGCACTGATGGCACAATTACGACGATCGCCGGCACCGGCACCATTGGGTTCTCCGGCGACGGAGGCCCCGCCATTGATGCGGCGCTCAATGAGCCACGCAATATTCTCGTCTCCGGGGGCCTCCTTTTTATAGCCGACTCTGGCAATAACCGAATCCGCCGGGTGACTCTGGCCGATGGCCGAATCACCACGTTCGCAGGCAACGGTACAGCGGGCTTTTCGGGCGATAACGGGCCCGCGACTGCCGCACAATTGACGATGCCACAGTCGATCTCCCTCGGTGCCGACGGTGCCCTCTACATTGCCGATACGGACAATAACCGCATTCGTCGCGTCGCCGGCGCGACCGCTCTCTCTCGATCTTCGATCCTCTTGTCGACCACACAGATCACTTTGAACCGCGCTGTTAATGGTCGGGGAACGTCTCCGTATTCGTTTACCGTCGCGTCTTCTGACCAACCTCTACCGTTCACGGTCTCCGCGACGACGACTTCTGGCGGCGACTGGCTTCGGGTGGTTGGCTCCGGGTCGGTGACTCCCTCATCAGTCGAATTCACGATAGATCATGCTTCATTGGAAGCCGGATCCTACTCCGGAACCATATCGGTCAACTCCGCAGATTCTGCCAATGGGCTTCAGCGGATCGCCGTAAATCTCCTTGTCGTCCCCGAGGTCAACTATTTGGCTCGGGCGGATACAGCGACGATCATAACGGTAGTCGGTAACGGCAATCGCGCCTTTAGCGGAGATGGAGGTTCGGCGCTTTCGGCAGCACTGAACCAACCGCACGGTCTGGCGGTAGGGCTACGCGCTGATCTGAAGACCAATCTGTTCATCTCGGATACCTTCAACCATCGCATTCGACAGGTCGATTTATCGACCGGCACAATCGAGACGATCGCCGGCAGGAACTTGGCGGGATTTGTCGCCGAGGCGGAGGGAAACCTGGCTACGATCGGCTCTTTGAATGTACCTGCCGGGCTAAACTTTTCGCCTGAGGGAGAGCTTTTAATCGCCGACTTGAACAACAATCGGATTCGTCGAGTTGATCGGTTCGGGAGAATAACGACGTTCGCCGGAACTGGCTCGCCGGGTTACTCCGGCGAAGGAATAGCAATTGAACGGAACCTGTTCCTGCCGAGTGCAGTGGTGTCGGCGCCGGATGGTAGCCGCTACGTGGCCGACCGCGACAACCATCGGATTCGAAAGATTGACGCCCAGGGATACATTTCGACCGTGGCCGGCAATGGAACCCCAGGTATGTCGGGCGACGGCGGACCCGCGATAGAGGCGCAGTTGAAGTACCCGACGGGAATTGCAATCGGATCCGACGGGAGTTTGTACATTGCCGATTGGAAAAACAACAGGATTCGTCGTGTGAACCCGGATGGCAACATAACCACGTTGGCGGGAACCGGCGAAGCGGGCTTCTCGGGCGATGGACTGGGTACAGAGATCCGGCTTAATGAACCATTGGCCCTCGCTTTGGGAGGCGATGCTCTTTATTTCTCCGATGTTCTGAATCAACGAGTTCGCCGCCTGAATCTGGTGGATGGTTTGGTGACGACCATTGCGGGGACGGGTACGGCAGGTTTCTCTGGAGACAGTGGACCAGCGGTAAACGCCCGCTTGACCATGCCACAAGCAATCGCTTTGGGAATTGACGGAAGTTTATTTGTTGCCGATACCGGCAATGACAGGATTCGCCGAATCGTTTTCGCGTCGCCGCCAACCACGGTTACGCCAGCGTCATTGCTGCTCTCGTCGCCGCGCATCGCTTTCACGATGACTTCTGGGGGCTCTGCACCGGCGCCTCAGACGATCGCCGTCACCAGTTCGATTGGTGCGCTGGACGTTTCGGCTACCGTTACGGGAGCACCATCCTGGCTCCGAATCGACCCGTTGTCGGGTAGAACACCGCTCAATTTGCGGATCTCGATCAACAATTCGGGACTGTCTGCGGGCAGTTACAATGCAACCATTCAATTCTCCGCTCCGAACGCTGTTGCCTCCCAGTCTCTCGCGGTCACGCTCGTCGTCACGGCCCCTGCTACGGTACTCAGCTCAACGCCCGGAAGTATTGATTTTGTAACGACCGCCGGGGGGCCGGAGCCCGCGGCGCAGGTACTTCGAGTCTCCGCACAGCCGCCCGCCACAGCTTTGGCGATTCAGCCATCCGGTGGAGCCTCGTGGGTCCAGGTGGATGGCATCACGGGCGGAAATCCATGGGACGTATCGATTCGAACGCGTTCGGCCGCTTTGGCTCCGGGGTACTACGCCACGACTCTCGTGCTGTCGGGAGCAAACATCTCCGCACCTCTGTCGGTACCCATTACGCTGCGGGTCAACCCGGCTCCGGTAGCCGCGTCGGCGAGCTTTGACGCCGAGTCGATCCAATTCCGAGGGCTCACCGAATCAGGCGCGCCACCAGAGCAGAGCGTGCGGCTGAGTGTTACCGCGGGGACAGCGACCTACTCGGTCACCACCACGCCCCGCACTTGGCTCTCAGTCTCCTCGCCGACGCTTTCTCCGCGGCCGGGTAGCCCCGGCGAACTTCGCGTCAGTGTCAACACGGCCGGCTTGCCGGCTGGGACCTACGAAGGGGAAATCGTCGTCAATGAAGGGAATACGGTCCGCGCTCGGGTACCGGTGCAACTCTTCCTCACGGCGCGCATCAACCCCGAGATCAAGTTGGAGTCGTCCTTTGTTCAGTTGAGCGCCCCGGTCGGAGCGTCGGGCGTGGTCGGGCAGATCATCGTCCGCAACCCTAGCCCGGTCGGCCTCAACTTTGAGGTAACCAGTGCCACCGCTGACGGCTCCCAGTGGCTCGAAACCAATCCCTCCGGCAGTGATGATGTCAGCGCGGACAAGCCCAAGATGATCACCGTCCGGGCCAACGTCGATCAATTGGCGGCTGGGACCTACACCGGCACGGTGCTCCTGACCGCCCGGCAAGGCGGACTGATCTCGCAGTCCGTTTCTGTACCCGTGGTCTTGGCCGTGACGGATCGACCGGCGGAACTCGTCGTCTCTCAGTCGGCAATGACCTTTAACATCCAGCGCGGGGGGAGGCAAACCAAAGACGTCAGTATGATTGCCGTAGGGTCCGGTTCGATCCCTTGGACGGCTCAAGTGACCCGGGGCGCAGCTTGGCTAAACTTGAGTAAGTTGCGCGACACCGCGCTTAGCGGAGGTGTACCACAGACGATTGACGTTTCAGTTTCAGGGTCGAGCTTGAATCCGGGTGAGTTTGATGGCGAGATCCAGATTCTCGCCCAGGGGGCCCCACGCCCCATCGTGATCTCCGTAAAGTCTAAAGTAGCCGCGGGATCGCCTGATCCCACGCCGATCCCTTCCAGTCTGGCGTTCGTGCCGCGAGCAGACGGCTCGAATCCTGAGACACGCGGGTTCTACGTCTCCGGGGCAAGTGGAGCCGTCAGCTTCTCCGCATTGGCTGCGCCCGACAATCCGGTTTCGGGCACCGCTTGGCTTTCGTTACAAAGTAAATCCGGCACCGTTCCCAACTTCGACGTGGCCGTGAATCTGCGGGATCTTCCTGCGGGCCAGTATCGGGCCAATATCAACCTCTCCTTCGCGGGTAATGTACCTGGACTGGTCCAGATACTTGCGGTGAAGCCGGGTGCCGGCACTGCCAGCCCGACAGGTGCGTCCGGGAAAGTGGGGACTCGTCAAGCCGACGGATGCATTCCGACCAAGTACTTTCCGTTGTTCACGTCGGCGCAGCCCCGGTTCAATCTGGCGCTGGGAGAGCCGCTGCAAACCGAGATCGTTGTCGTGGACGATTGCGGCCGCCTGGTAACGGACGGAGCGGCGGGCAGTTTGTTCAGCAACGGGGAACCATCCCTGACTCTCAATTCCGTTGGCGATGGTCGTTGGTCGGCATCGTGGGTACCAAAAATTAACGAAGCCGGCGAGGTTCTCGTGGACACCCTGGCGACCGATTCGAAACGTACTGTCGAACCCTCCTCGGTGCGTGTTCGGGCATTCCTCGCCGGCTCCGTCGAAGGCCCAGTGCTGAATGCGGCCGATCCTATAACTTCGGTCGATGGGTCTCCAGCGCGGGCCATCGCCCCGGGATCGCGGATCGTGATCCGTGGAAGACGTCTGGCGAGCCAGAGTACTGCAATGGTCACTTTAGGAGGCGCCCCTCTCGACGTTATTTCAGCCGGCCCGGAACAAGTGGTGGCGGTAGTACCTCCATCCTTTGACGGTCGCGGACCGCAACCGTTGATTGTTCGCAACGGAGAGCGCCAATCCGCCCCGTATTCGATTATCGTGGCCCGGATATGGCCGATCATTATGGCGGCGGAAGACCCTGCCGACGGGAACCTGGCCTTAACGGTCTCTGGGATCTCGGAAGCGGCTGAGTCGGGGACGCTGTCGATGCTACAGTTTGAGGTGGATGCGGAACGGTGTTATGCCACCTCGGCATCGGCCTTGGAAAGTGGTCTGTGGCGGGTCACCCTCAGCGACTGCTTGAACGGAACCCCGGCGGCCACTACAATCAGTGTGGGCACGAGGTACGCTCGGACGCAGAAGTTTCGGAAATAGGCAGTTCTAGATCAAACGCAGTTCTAGTTCAAATAAGGAGCGGGACAAGGATGAATCGAGCGAGTTACGTGATGTTTGTCTGGACGATGGCTGGAAGCGTCGGCCTTTTTGCGCAGGACGCGCCCGTTGTAAAGGCGAAGTCATGGGAGGTGGGCGGCTACGGCGGCTTTACACGAGGGGAGGGGAAAACGAGCGGCTTGTTCGGCGCTAATTTTGGCTACGCGCTTACTAAAGCGGTGTTTCCCTACGCGGAGTTTAACTACTTCCCGTCGATGTCCCGGCAGATATCCCTCGATTCGACCAAGTTTGCCGCGACCGGTTACCAGACTCGCGTCACGGAAGTGAATACCGGCTTGCACTATCGGTTCGCCCCCCGGCCGGGATCCCGGTTCGTTCCCTACCTCATCGGCGGGGTGGGGTTCCTGAGTTATCCTGCGGGAGTGGTGGGGATTAGCGTTCTGCGCCCCGGTAACTCACCGTTGGGGCCTAATGACGAAAGGATTGGCTCTAAGAATGGTGCCTCCGTCAATGGTGGCGCAGGCTTGCGTGTTTATGTGACCGAGCGATTTGGTTTCCGCTCTGAGGTGAAAGTATATAAGCCGCTTGTCGAGGCCGGCACGGTGTCTGGGGGCTCGTCAGCGACCGTAGGACTGAATCGACCGTTTACTCGAGTTGCGTTCGGCATCTTTTGGCAGTCGAACTAAGTTCAGGTTCAAATACAGCCCGCGGACCGTTCGACCATCGAACGTGTGCGTGTCGGTTTCTCACTCATAACCCCATCGGTGATTCTCTCCGGGGGTGGAG